>CAZHOC010000001.1:0-45442 GCA_964534295.1 uncultured Bacteroidia bacterium
TCGGGTCTGTTGAGCATTAGAAAGAAACGCCTCTAATGCTTCTAGTCTATTTTCCAGCTTTTGTATTTGCTCTAGTTGAGCCTTTAAGGCGGCATTTTCTTGCTCAAGCTTCTCGATCCTTCGTTGCTGCTCTTGAGTGGCACTGACATTCAACATGGAGAGAGCCTCATAATCTACAGTGTGGAAGTCGTCCACTTCGCGGCCATAAACAAAAACGGTTTGGGAGAGATGAGCGTTCCGCGAAGCGAGAGCCAAAACTTGAAAACGGCCAGACTCAACCGCTTTGACTTCGTATATCTCAGCACTTTGCTCGGTGATGAGTTTGACCCGTTCACCTGGTTGAAGATCAGTAGCGAGCATAATCCAGCCATCTTGTACCTCTGCCCGCTGATAGATATCGGGTACGACTTCGGTGAGATTGGAGGTAACAGCTTGGGGATAGACATTGGCGACTTGCTGGGCAATGACTTTCTTGTTAAGAAGCGTTCCGTGGGAAAGGGTGTCCCGCATACTGTAGTCGGTAATTTCAATTTGCATTAAGGTGGTCAAGTCGGTCTCACCATCGGATATGCCTCGGATATTTTTGATTCGAATGTCCGAGTGTGCGTTGAAATGGGAGGCAGCAATGCGATTGCTTGCATAGAGAGAATAGGGAGAAAGTGATGTAGGAAGAAAATTACCAGTGGTACCGTCTGGATTTAAAAATCCAAAGGTGCCCAATTGATGGTCTTGGCTGCCCACAATTTCTACTTTGCCGCGGGTGGGATTAGCGATACCGATGCCGACATTCCCCTCTACGATTAGGCCATCTGTTGGTCCACTGACGTTTGAGTTTCCTGCGAAATTACTTCCAATAGCTAGCCCACCCTTAACATCCAGTTTATGCTGTGGGGTGGTGGTTCCTATACCGATATTGCCATTATTTTTGATAGTTAATCGATAGGCCAAGGATGTATTGTCATATATACCAAAATGCCCTGCTCCCGGGAGTGCATTGGTACCGGTACTAAGGATGGAATAGGTTTTTCCACCTGGATTATCAGATTCAAAGCTAATACCCGCCCCTACATTTCCTGTACTGATCAATTTCAGGGATCCTCCAAACTGATCGCTCCAAAAGGTACCTCGTATGACCAATCTTTTATCGATGCCAACATTGCCGCTACTGTCAACATGGATCCCCTCATCATCTCCATCCCCAGATAGATAATGAGACCCTAAAAGGATGTTTTGGGTTGCGGTATGACTGCCAAGATTGTCAGCACTAGAGGGGAGGTTGGTCAAGCCGGAGCCATCGCCCACAAAGGCTGTGGCAGAAATTGTATTGCCATTGGTAAGATTAAAGTTTGCAAGGTCCAGGTTTTGCGTGGCAGTATGGTTGCCGAGATTGTCAGCACTGGAGGGGAGGTTGGTCAAGCCAGAACCATCGCCCACAAAGGCTGCGGCAGAAATTGTATTGCCATTGGTTAGGTGGAAGTTGGCTAAGTCCAAATTTTGCGTGGCGGTATGGTTTCCGAGGTTGTCATTCTCTGGAGCCTGCCAACTCGCAACTCCATCCGCATCTGAGGTCAGGACATAGCCTGCTGTTTGATTATTGTCTTGGTATCGAAGTTGGCCAGCTATATGGAGTGAAGACTCAGGGTTGGTGGTGCCTATACCGACATTTCCATTGTCTTTTATGATCAAACGAAACGCTTGGGATGTATTGTCATATATACCAAGATGCCCTGCTCCCGGACCAGCATTGCTACCTGTACTAAGGAGAGAGTAGGCTTTCCCATTAGGATTATCAGATTGGAGAGTAATTCCCGCACCTACGTTGCCGGAATTGATCAACTTAAGGTCTCCCCCAAAAGTATTATTCCAATAGGAACCTGATATGATTAATCTTCTATTGATACCTACATTGCCATTATTGTCGATTTGCAAACCTTTATTACTCCCATCCCTGGAAAGGAAATGAGCGCCCAAAGATATATTCTGCGTAGCGCTGTGATTGCCAAGATTATCAGAGACAGAAGGCAAGTTGGTCAGGCCAGAACCATCTCCAACAAAGGCTGGCGCGGAAACCGTCCCTGCTTTTTTCCGTATTGCCCAACGCAACGCAAAGTCGAGCACTGAAAAATTCCCTTCTCCCCCAGCATAAGGATTATTACCGCTTGAAATCCAACCTGCTTCATTCCCCCCTCCATAGCTTTGAAGTCCCCAAATAGCAATCGTATATTTTGATCCTTGCATTAAGGTTACAGAGCTATTGTCAAAAAGGGGGATCCAGCTCTCTATATCCTGGCCATTTGTACTCATGAGCTGGGTATTCCCACTCTTCAACACCTTACCCCCTGTTCCTTCTCCTTCGTACAAATTATAGGTAAGGGTCAAAGGTATATTGCTATCTAAATTTAAATATGGTACAATAGAATCTAAAACTCCGGTGTTTAAGGCAGTAAACGACTGCCAAAGACTAGTATTATTAACACTTATAGTGTAAGCCGTATTGATCGAATGTGTTTGATAAATAAAGATGCTGTCTTCAGTTGTGACATACTCATCAAACACCCCTTTAGTAAAAGATTTCCATTCATCTCCGTCATAGCCCTCGAAATCCAAGCCAGTATATCGGACTGCTCCTTCATTAACAGAATCGGTGTTTCCTAATCTAATCGCGCCCTTCACTTCTAGTTGTTCCACTGGAGAGTTGGTCCCAAGGCCGATTCTGCCAATCGAGTCGATAAACAAGCCTTCATTCTCGCCATCCTGACTCAACCAATAGCCATTTAACTGGAGGTTTTCTAGGGCTCGGTGATCACCGAGATTATCTCCTGCTTCCAACCATTTTGAGTCATAATACCAAAAACTCTGGGTTGTGCTGTCGTAGACCATCAAGCCTTGAGCGGGATTGGGTATGGCCTTACGACTAGTGCTATCCATACGAGGCATGAGGAAACCTTTGTTTGTGCTTTCGATCTCTAGCATAGCGCTAGGATCGGGATTGTTTCCGGTGGTATTGATGCTGACACCTTCGGTTTGGGCCAGCGCTGTAAACAAGTAGCTGATACTAAATAGGAATACAAATAATCGTTTCATCTTTTGGAGTTTTAATCGTTACTCCAAAGCTCTTCATCCAGCGTTGGCTTGGATTGGAGTTTTTTGAAAGATGATTGGACTATTGTTTCAAACGGTCATTATGGCCTCAGAAGGCCGATTTTTCTATTTTTGTATTTGCGCGTCTCTCCATTCACCTGGAGATTGCTCGTAGACTTCGCTAAATACTCGATTGAAGTAGGCGGGATCATTGAAGCCTATGCTGTAGGCCACTTCTGCAACTTGCAGCTCTTCATCCATCAGCAAGATTTTGGCTTGCTCTAATCTGATTGAGCGGATGAAGTAAGTTGTGGTCTTCCCCGTCAGGGCCTTGATTTTGCGGTGGAGATTGGTGCGGCTGATACCCAGCTCATCGCATAAAGCATTGCCTCGATAATTGGCATCGTCCAGATTGGCTAGGATAGCTTCTCTGATTTTTTGAATGAAGGCATCTTCCTGTTTGACTTCGGCTTGGGACGGGGGTAGGGGAGGAAGCGGGGCTCCCGACTGATAGCGTTGCTGCAAGCGTTGCCGAATTTGGAACAGATTATCTAGACGGATTAGAAGTTCTTCCTGATTGAAGGGCTTGGCCAAATAGGCATCGGCGCCTCTTTTGTAGCCTTCGAGTCGAGATGCTGCATCTGCCTTGGCTGTGAGCATCAAGATAGGAATGTGGCTGGTTCGTTCATCGAGTTTGAGAGTTTCGCATACTTCATAGCCATTTTTGCGCGGCATCATCACATCAGTGATAATGAGGTCTGGTACTTGTTCTAACGCCATTTCTATCCCGACCTGCCCATCTGGGGCTGTAGATAATTCATATTGATCTTGCAAAAGGGTTGAGAGATAGGCTACGATGTCGGCATTGTCTTCGACTATGAGTAGACGAGGGCGATCTCCTTCCGTTGCACCGCCAAGATCAAGTGGTAAGGAAATAGGAGAGGGGACCGGAAGTGGTACTGGTATAGCTTCCTGCATCATCGCCTGTTGCCGAATGGGTAAAGAGACGGTGATGGTTGTACCTTGACCTAGGATACTCTCGGCTTCAATTTTTCCCTCCATGAGCTGCACTAGTTCTTTGGTAAGAGAAAGGCCTACTCCCGTGCCTTCTCCTTGCCTCGTATCGGTCCCATCTACCTGATAAAAGCGATCAAAAATGTAGGGAAGCTTATCGGCAGGAATTCCACGACCAGAATCTTTGACTTCCAGAATCAGTTGATTTTCTGCCATGCGATAGGTTCGCAACTGAATGTCCCCTCCTTCTGGTGTAAACTTGATCGCATTAGAGAGGAGATTATTAGCGATTTGGCCCAACTTCTCCGGATCAAAATCCATGATCAAAGGACTTTCCTCTGCCACGTACACCAGCTCAACGTCCCTGTTTTCAGCCATGGATTCAAAAGATGCCACACTCAGTTGCAAAGCCTGGGTGATGTCGCCCTGAATGAGACTAAGACTTAGGTTGCCGGACTCCAATTTGCGCAAATCTAGGATTTGATTGATTAGGTGGAGAAGCCCCTGGGCATTGCGATCAATAAGAGCAAGACCCTTTTTCTGCCATTTGTCTGGTTGTTGTTGCAGCTGCTGGGTCATGCCAGTGATGACGGTCAGGGGGGTGCGAAACTCATGGGATATATTGGTAAAGAACTGTGATTTAAAATTGTCGAGTTCGGTGAGCTTTTGGTTGGCTGCGTTTAGCTCGGAGTTAGCCTGATCGAGTTTTTGCTTTTCCTCTTCTATGATAGTCTTTTGGCGCGCCGTCAACCGAAAGCGATTGAACAATAGGCCCCCAAAGAGCAGGGTTATGCCCAATCCAGCGAGAAGGAAATAAGAAATCGTTCTTCGGCGCTTGTTTTCTTCGACTTCGGCCGTAAGAAGGGCGGCACTGGCTATGCTGTCGGCTTGAGCCTGCTGCTTGAATTCATAGCGAATAGCTGCTCGTTGATTGGCAACGCTAGAGACACTGTCTCTCATCTGAATATAGAGTTGATGATAGTCAAAAGCTTTGGCTTTTTGGCCGGTCGCGGCCATGCTTTGCCAAAGGATGTCAGCCGCATTCCGGATTCGGGTGGCTGAGTTGGTCTCTGGTTTCGCTTCCAAAACAGAGCGGGCATATTTTATGGCCTCTGGCCATTCTTTCGCTTCCAATGCAAGTCTGGCGAGACTTAAGTGAGCACTTTTAACGGTAGAAAGGCCCCTGACTTCATCGGTGAGGCTCAGCGCTTTTTGATAGGCAAGTGCGGCAGAATCCCGCTGCCCTTCCTCTTTCAATATGGTTCCTAGGATAAGGTGGGCCTGTGCTTCCTCGGTTGTTAATGCTAGTTCTTTACTGATTTTTAGACTTTGTTGGGCAGTGGTTCTGGCCTGGCTATAAGCACCCATCTGAATATGGGCCATGGATATATTTCTGAGGGTAGCCGCCATCTTGAATTTGTCGCCTAACTCCTCAAATAGCTGATAACTCCTCTGAGCAAATTCTAGTTCCAGCGGATAGTCTTCCAGATCTTCATATATCTTGCTGATACTATGTAGAGTGGTGGCGATTCCCCGCTTATCTCCCAATGCTTCCTTTAGACTGAGGCTCTTTTCATAGTTTTCTATGGCTTTTACGGAATTTCCAGTCTTGTTATCTACCAGACCGAGATTGCCATAGGCATAGGACATGCCCCGTTTATTTTCAAGTAATTGGCTGTTCTCTAGGCTCCGGAGATGATACCATCGGGCACTATCGTATTGAGATTGATAGAAAAAGGTGAGACCAATGGCGGTCTGGGTGTTGGCTGCCTCCGCTAAATCCTGAATCTCCTCAAATAGGCCAAGGCTCTCCTTGCAGTAAGCTAGGCCCTCTTTGTATTTGTTGCGGGTGACATAAATAAAGGCTAGTTGCCGATACATCATTCCCTGAGCCTTCTTATCTCCCAATTGTTCGAAGACCGCTATGGCACGCTCAAAGTAAGAATGAGCCTGGTCGAATTTACTAAGGTTGTTAGATACAGTACCAAGGGCTCCCAGAGCGGAAGCTGTTGCTCGTTGGTCTCCATTTTTTTGGTGGATTATCAATGCTTGCTGAAAATAGAATCTGGCGCTATCCATTTCTCCTAGCGCAAGCAAGGCTGCGCCCAGTTCGTAGGATGTTTTCCCGACCGTGGGAGAATGATCAACGGCCCTGCTCAGCCTCAAGCCTTCTCTGAGATATGTAATGCCTTGCTCTACTTTCCCGCTGACGACATAATAAGTCCCCAATATCTGCTTGGCCTGACTCTCTGCTAATTCGTCATCTGCGGCTTGGGCCAATTTTAGTCCTTCCTCCCCAAAAAACCGCATGCTGTCTAATTGGGAGTTTAGATAGTGATTGGCCAGGGTATTCATCGCCAGCAGACGGCTTGTATCGGCTAAGCTTTCGTTTGATATTACTTCCCGCAAAGAGTCCAGATGTATCTGGGCAGGGAGAAGGATGACGGAAAAAAAGTATAGGACAGTGAAAACGAAGCGTCCTTTCATTTGCTTGGGAAGTTGGATAGTCAAGAATAGGACCTTTTTGAGCGAAAAAATAGTTTTTAAATAAGATACTCATTTCCAAGCCTAAGACAAGCAAGCCTTGCCTTCGATAAAAAAATCCTTCTTCCTAGCAGGAAGAAGGATTGATGAAATTTCACTAATGATTAAGACTTATTTTCGGCTTGTGGTTTCTTTAGAAGGAAAAGAAACCGCTGCTTCTAGGGCTTGTAAACGGGTCTCCAAAAGCAGGAGTTGTTCAACTTTTAGCTGCAAATCAGCTTTTTCTCGTTCTAATGCCTCAATCCTTCTTTGCTGCTCTTGAGTAGCACTTACATTGAGCATAGAGAGAGCCTCATAATCTACAGTGTGGAAGTCGTCCACTTCACGACCGTAGACAAAAACGGTTTGGGAGAGATGAGCGTTCCGCGAAGCGAGAGCCAAAACCTGAAAACGGCCAGACTCAACCGCTTTGACTTCGTATATCTCTGCACTTTCCTCGGTGATGAGTTTGACCCGTTCACCTGGTTGAAGATCAGTAGCTAGCATAATCCAGCCATCTTGTAACTCTGCCCGCTGATAGATATCGGGTATGACTTCGGTGAGGTCATTATTTACCGCCTGAGGGTAAATTGTGGCGACTTGCTGGGCGATGACTTTTTTGATAGGACGTCGACCGTGGGTGATGCTATCGCGGAGATGGTAGTCGGTTACTTCAATCTGCATCAAAGTAGTCAGATCAGTTTTACTATCGGAAATCCCTTGGATGTTTTTGATACGCTGGTCAGAATGGGCGTTAAATTCGGAGCCAGCGATAGCATGAGTGGTATAAATGGAATATGCTTGGGCAGTGGAAACGTTATAAAAGCCTCCTGCCCCGGCAATATTGACAAAGCCATAGGGGCTAATGAGAGTATTTTCAAAACCTGAGATTTCGAGTTTGGCGCGAGTGGGGTTGGTGATGCCAATTCCTACATTTCCAGCTTTTCTACCTGCTGTACTTGAGAGTTTAATGTCGCGTTTTCGACTTTGAGCGCTTCTATCTCCGCTTGGAGGGTTTCTATTATTTGCTGCTACTCTTGAGTGGCACTGACATTGAGCATGGACAGAGCTTCATAGTCAACGGTGTGGAAGTCGTTTACTTCGCGACCGTAGACAAAAACGGTTTTTGAGAGATGAGCGTTCCGCGAAGCGAGAGCCCTGACTGGGATTGGAATGAACATCTGGCCTTCTCTCATTACTAATCTGATGAATGAGGTAAGAAGCCCTACGCAATCGCTCTTTACCTCTGCCTTGATAATCAGTCAATGGCTGTGTCCTAATCTCATTGCCACAGCCACCCACTACCCAGTTGTTAATAAAGATCAGGTATAACTTCCGGGTGTAGGACATAATTCTCTTTTCAGCTGGAAAGATAGAAGGGGGTAAGAAAAGTCATTCCTTCTGCTGACAAGGTCATTGTTAAATCTGAGAGCTTCTATTTAATTCGAGAGTCGCCTTCATTCACCATCTACTTTCGAATCGGTATGAAATTGTTTTGGAGAAAAATCATCATGGCCCTCACTGGCCTATTTCTCTGTTTATTTCTCATCGTTCATCTCTCCGCCAACTGCATTTTGTTGCTGCCTGAAGAAATGGCCAGAGGCATGTACAATGCCTACTCAACGGTCCTGAGAGAAAGCCCCCTTATCAAATTGGTCGCTTACATTTTGTATTTGTCGATCATCCTGCATGCGGTTTATGCGCTGATTATCACCCTGCAAAATCGGCGAGCCAAAGCAGGTAAATATGCCATAAACCATTTCCGAGAAAATAGTACTTGGACTTCTCAGAACATGGGCTGGCTTGGAGGGGTAATTTTGATATTCATCCTCATCCATCTGGCCAATTTCTGGGCCAGAGTCAAATTGGGTATCGGGGCGGAAGTAGGGATGGATACCCAGGGGTATTTGGATGTATATGAGGTAAGCTACAGCTTGTTTCAAAACATTTGGTACGTTCTGTTTTACACTCTTTTGATGATTCCGTTGGGCCTTCATCTTTACCATGGTCTTGCCAGCGGATTCAAGACACTGGGTTTTTACCATCGCAAAGGCTCCAGGATATTGGCCAAGGTTTCATTGGTCTACGCCATTCTCATCTCTGTTGGATTTGGCATCATTCCCCTAATTGTTTACCTGAAATAAGCGAAGCATGATTCTCGACTCAAAGATTCCCGAAGGAAAATTGGAAGAAAAATGGCGGAATTATCAGCTTCAAGCTAGGCTGATCAACCCAGCCAATAAAAAGAAATTACAGGTCATAGTTGTCGGTTCTGGACTGGCAGGAGCCGGTGCCGCGGCTACTTTGGCCGAACTGGGCTACGAAGTAAAATGTTTTTGTTATCAGGACTCCGCCCGCCGGGCTCACTCTACTGCGGCTCAAGGCGGGATCAATGCCTCCAAAAACTATCAGCATGATGGAGACAGTGTCTGGCGGATGTTTTATGATACCTTGAAAGGAGGAGACTTCCGATCAAGAGAAGCAAATGTCTATCGCTTGGCCGAGATTTCGGGCCCATTGATTGATCATTTTACCCAGCAGGGAGTTCCCTTCGCCAGAGAATATGGAGGCACCTTGGTCAACCGTAGCTTTGGGGGTGTTCAGGTGCAACGAACCTTTTATGCCCGAGGGCAAACGGGGCAGCAGTTATTGTTGGCGGCCTACTCCCAATTATCCAAGATGATCCGGGCGGGTAAGGTAACAATGTTTGCTCGCCATGAAATGCTAGACCTAGTGGTAGTGGATGGCGTAGCCAAAGGCATCATTGTGCGGTATTTGACTACAGGAGAACTGAAAAGATTTGCGGCCGATGCCGTAGTACTAGCTACCGGCGGGTATTCTAGGGTTTTCCGACTCTCCACCATGGCCATTGGCTGTAATGGGAGTGCGATCTGGAAGGCCCATAAAAAGGGTGCCTATTTTGCCGCGCCCAGTTTTGTCCAAATTCATCCCACAGCACTTCCCCAATCCAGTGATTCACAATCCAAACTGACATTGATGTCAGAATCCCTCCGAAACGACGGGCGAATCTGGGTTCCCAAAAAAGAAGGGGACAGCCGTGCCGCCAATGACATACCCGAAGCAGAAAGAGATTATTATCTGGAAAGACGTTATCCGAGCTTTGGCAACTTGGCACCCAGGGACATTGCCTCTCGGGCGGCCAAGGAAAGAATCGATGCGGGCTTCGGGGTGGGCCGATTGAAAAATGCTGTTTACCTCGACTTCAAACATGCCATTGCGAATTTTGGGAGGGAGGTGATCGAGGACCGCTACGGCAATCTCTTCGACATGTACAAAAAAATCACCGGCATTGATGCTTATCAGGAACCCATGCAGATATCACCCGCCGCTCACTTTTCCATGGGTGGGCTATGGGTCGATTATGAACTGATGACGACCATTCCGGGACTTTATGCGCTGGGAGAATGCAACTACTCAGACCACGGTGCCAATCGACTGGGAGCTAACTCCCTTTTGCAAGCGAGTATCGATGGGTATTTCATTTTGCCCAATACGATCAACAACTATTTGTCTAGTGAACTGAAGAAAGAATCGATCACCACTGATCATGCAGCCTTTGCCAAGGCTGAGCAAGCGGTAGCTAGTCATATTCAACGCCTCCTGGCGGTACGAGGTAGTCGTACTGTGGACGATTTTCACCGGGAACTGGGTAAAACCATGTGGCAGGAATGCGCCATGAGTCGCAATAGAGCTGGCTTAGAAAAAGCGATTGCGCAAATCAAAAAGCTCAAAGATGATTTCTGGGATGAGGTGATCGTTACCGGAGAGGCCGACGAATTCAATCCAGAGCTAGAAAAAGCATTGCGGTTTGCCGATTTCATCGAACTAGGGCTCTTGATGTGTACCGACGCTTTGCAGCGGGAAGAATCATGCGGGGCCCATTTTCGAGAAGAATTTCAGACAGAAGACGGAGAGGCCCTGCGAAACGACAAGGAATATGCCTTTGTCTCGGCATGGGAGTATGGAGAAGACGAGTTCAAACTCCACAAAGAAGCCTTGACTTTCGAATACATTCAACCCACGGTAAGAAGCTACAAATAATCCAAGCATGAACATTCAATTCAAAATTTGGCGTCAAAACAAAGCCAACGAAAAGGGCCGCTTTGAGACCTATGAAGTAGACGGACTCACCGAGGATATGTCTTTTTTAGAAGCCTTGGATTATCTAAATGAACGCTTGGTCCTCAAGGGCGAAAAAGTAATCGCCTATGAATACGATTGCCGAGAAGGCATTTGTGGTCAATGTGGGGTCTTCATCAATGGCCGGGCCCATGGGCCGCATGAGCATATCACCACCTGCCAGTTGCATATGCGTAGTTTTGAGGATGGAGATACCGTAATGGTAGAACCCTGGCGAGCCAGTGCTTTTCCGGTAATCAAAGACTTGGTGGTGGATCGATCAGCCCTGGACCGAATCGTGGAGCAGGGAGGCTACATCAGCGCCAAAACAGGTACCGCTCCAGAAGCTAATGCCATCCTCGTAGGGAAAGAAATTGCGGATCGAGCCATGGATGCAGCAGCTTGCATTGGTTGTGGAGCTTGTGTCGCTACTTGTAAAAACGCTTCTGCCGCCCTATTTACCGCCGCCAAGATCAATCATTTGAACTCACTGCCACAAGGCAAGCCCGAAGCCCATCGCCGGGTTTTGGACATGACCCAGCAGATGGAAGCAGAAGAATTTGGGCATTGTTCTTTTACCGGAGCCTGCGCAGTGGAGTGCCCCCAGGAAATTTCCCTGACCAACATTGCTGAGATGAACGGGCGGGTAATAAAGGCCAAGCTATTTGGTTAGGCTTTTGGCAGGAGAAAAGCGTTCCGCGCAGCGAGAAAAAAACACCAAACAAGCCCGTAATATTTACGATAGAGGGATTTTTTGCCCCTTTCTCTTAATACATTTACATTGATCTTAAGGAATGTAAAGCTTTGTTAAGGTGTGATGAAATGCAAAGTGAGCCTCCTACCTTTAGCACATGACCAATCAAGTAAAGGGCGTGATCGCGCTCATCATTTGCTCCCTCATGGGAATGTTTTACCTGCAATCGTATTACGCTTGGCAGGTTTATCAGCAGCACAGCCTTGCCCTGCAAGGGGAAATCGACGAGGTCTTACTGGCCGCGGTAAGTAAGGCCCAAGAAGAGAAGAATTTACGCATAAAGGAACGCGTCGATGAGAGTCTTCGCAATCCCGAACTGGTTTCCTACGCTTTTTTGAAGACGGCAGAAGGCCCGAAAATCGCTACTGTTGATCCGCTTACAGGGGAGACCTATTCGAGTTTGACTTACCCAGGGGAGGCTGAACCGGAGCCGAGTCTCATCGAAATGCAAGAATACCTTATCAAACGAAATGATGCCTTTATGGCGAAGGGTACCTATATGTACTGGAGTCCCTTGATCGCCGAAAGACTGGAAGACTATATGAAAAACGCTAGGCTTTCGGCTGCTTTTCTAAACCAGCAATTTGATAAGGAGCTCAAGAGTCGGAACATAGAAGGAGGCTTTCGGGTGGTTTTTACTTCTGAAGATTTTGAGGATGAAGATTTTGCCCATGGAGAGTTGCGCTCCCTGGCTTGGAATGTACATACCGAGGAGTATGACCATATGGCTTTGGTGATTTCTAACCCTGCTTTTGAAATCCTCAAGCGTATGGGACTGATCTTGGGCTCGACGGTGCTGGTCCTGATGTTGATCGTATTGAGCTTTGTGGCCCTTGGTATCATATTGCATCGTCAAAAAAAGCTCTCGGCCCTCAAAGATGACTTTATTGACAATGTTACGCACGAACTATTGACCCCTATAGCCACTCTGAAATTAGCCTTAGAAACCCTAAACAGAGATCCTGATTTCTCTCAGTCCCCTTATCTCGAAATCTCCAACCAGCAAACCCATCGGATGGCAGAAGTCGTAGATCACATCCTGCAGGTATCCTTTGTGGAGGAAGGCAGGGCAGGCCTGCGCATGGAATCCGTCGAACTCGTGAGTTTGATTCAAGAGGTAGCCAATTATCATCGCACCATGGCGCAAAACCCCATTGCCTTGAGCTTGGAGTTACCCTCTGAAATATTGGTTTGGAGTGATCATCATCATCTCAATAATGTCCTGCACAATGTACTGGGTAATGCTGTGAAATATGGCCCGGAAGAAGGTGGAGAAATAGGTGTCAACTTGAAAACTGAGGATGATATCCTCCTGCTGCAGATTTGGGACAATGGGCGAGGAATTCCAGCGGAGGAACAGGAGGCCATCTTTGATAAGTTTCATCGAGTTCAGAGGGGAGGAATCCATGATGTCAAAGGCTTGGGTATCGGCCTCTATTATAGTCGTAGCATTTTGCGGCAGCTTGGCGGCGATATTCGTCTGGCCCAAAGTTCGGCGGCGGGTAGTTGCTTTGAAATCACCCTGCCTCTTATCCACACCTCTGTGATATGAATGCCAAAATTTTATTGGTAGAAGACGAATTGGCCTTGGCTCGCCTCATCAGAGACAACCTGATTGAGGAGGGCTTTTTGGTTGAGCATAGTCCCAATGGAGAGGCTGCCCTAAAGCGTTTTTTTGATTGGGAGCCAGATCTGGTCATTCTTGATGTCATGATGCCTCGGAAAAATGGCTTTAAGGTTGCTGCTACCATTCGCAATACGGATCGCAAGACGCCAATTTTATTTCTCACGGCCAAAATCAAGGCAGCTGATGTAGTCAAAGGATTCCAATCTGGTGGCAATGATTATATCCGGAAGCCTTTTGCTATGGCAGAACTGTTGATTAGAATTCAGGCGCTCTTACAACAAGATCGTTTGGTAGATAGGCCCGAGATCAAGGAGGAAACGAGTTTTGAGTTAGGGCGCTTTACCTTTGATAGCAAGCGCATGAGGCTAATTGACAAAGCGGGACAGCTGCAGAAGCTTACGACCCGAGAATCAGACTTGCTCCAATTGCTTTGTCAAAATCGCAATCGCCTGGTGACAAAATCCAGCATACTACTGAAGATTTGGGGAGATGATTCCTTTTTCAATTCTCGGAGTTTGGATGTGTTCATCTCTCGCCTCAGAAAATATCTCAAAGCCGAGCCCAGCGTAAATCTCGTCAACCTGAGAGGAGTGGGCTACAAATTGGTGACGGATTGAGATTTGGGCTGTTTATTGGGGGTTCTCCGCTGCGCGGAACGATTATCCCTGGCAATGCGGTGCGGGTGCGGCATACATGCCCGCAGCTACCCGCATAATCATTTCGAGCGAGCGCAGCGACGAGAAATCTCCTTTCACTCAATTGTAATTACATCTGGAAGCCAAGGAGATTTCTCGTCGTCCCGAGAATCGGGACTCGCTCGAAATGCAAATTGGGTCGCTTTCGGGTGCGACAAGGCACCGCCTTTTCGCGATAGGGATAAGCGTTCTGCGAAGCAGGAAACAGAAATATGAAACCCTGCTTTGCAGCATGCCTAATAGAGGAGATACTTAGGATTGTGTCTTTCTGGGGTACAACTTTGAAAAGATCCAGCCAGTGATGATGGCAAACAAAAAGGAGGGGGCCAATACATCCAGCTTTTCAAAGTAGGGACCAACACCGTCCATATTGGCTACTACAAATTTGAAGAAGGGCACACAAAGAAAGCCCGTAATCATAGAAGCGATGGCACCCGCTTCAGAATATCCTTTGTAGAATAAAGACAATATGATCACCGGACAGAAAGAGGCGGCAATTCCTGACCAACCAAAGATGACCATCCAAAAGACGGTTCGATTGGGAGAGTTTACGGCTATGAGCATGGCAATGGCTAAAGCGAGAATCGCCATGATTAGGGTAACCGCTCTCGACATCTTGGTGAGATCCTTATCTGGAATACTGGGATTGAAGATTTTTTGATAAAAGTCTCGGGTGATGGCACTTGAGGCAATCACCAAGAGGGAATCTATGGTGGACATGATGGCCGAAAGCACCACCGCGACATAAATGGCAACCAACAAATAAGGCAAGAAATTTTCGGTCATAATGGAAAGGACATCCTCACCTGCATTGCCAAGAATTGCTTCGGGGTCTTGGCCGCTTTCTGTAAATAAGATTCTTGCTAGCACGCCGATCGTTACGGCAGCAGTATCTGTCAATAAGGTAAAGATGACCGCAACCCATTTTCCTTTATCAATTTCTAATTCGTTTTTGATGGACATAAAACGAACATAGACTTGAGGAGAACCCAAGAAGCCTAAACCGATCATGGCAAAGCCAAGCATAGTGGCAATGTTCATCCAGGGATCATCGCTAGGTCCCCATACATTGGTGAGCGCTGGGTCAATCTGATTGAGGCTTTCAACTATGCCGAGGCCTCCGTCCATCGAAAAGTAAACTACCAGAGGTAGGAGGAGTAGGCCAAAAAACATCAATAGTCCCTGAAACAAATCCGACCAGACCGCGGCGACAAAGCCCCCAATAAAGATGTAGGTCAATACGATGAAAAAGCCAATAATGGCTCCAACGTAATAATCAATCCCCATCATTGATTCAAAGGCTTTGCCCGTGACATCAATTTGCGAGCTGACATAAATGATCACAAAAAGGGAAAGAATGGTAGAGGCTAAAATGCGTAGGGTCTTGGTATTGGACTGAAAATGACTTTCTAAATAATCAGGCACGGTGATGGCCTGGTATTCGTCGGTCTTTCGTTTGAAGCGTTTAGCCATATACCACCATGAAACGGCAACTCCTAGGACTTCTCCCACTACTACCCAATAGGTCGATAGACCAGAAATAGCGCCCATGCCCGTCAAGCCGATCAACAACCAGCCCGATTCGCCAGTCGCTCTGGCCGAAAAAGCCACTGCCCAAAAGCCCATATTTTTGCCCCCTACATAAAAATCACTCATGCTTTTGACTCGCCGAGAGGCAAAAATGCCAATAAGAAACAGGGCTAGGACATATAGCCCTAAAGCAATTAGTTTAGAGATTTCCATAGGTAAGAGTTGGGGCTTAAGGGGAATGAGTTAACGCTTGATAGGCATCAAGCCGTGATAGATGGCTCAAATAAGTGGGCATTTTCTGCCACAAACTGCTCCAATATTTTGAAGAAGTCTAATATATCCTGATGTTCGTTTTGGGCATTGATGGTGACCAAACGGATAAACTCATCTTCTTTAAAAGTACCGTAGCCTACCAAAAGCTTTGCATGCTCATAGAGTAGGGTGCAAATATCACGGGCCGGAATCCCTTTATAATTAAAGCAGATGGCAATGGAGTCATCAAAGCTATAGAGAGTATAATCTTTATTGTTGCGGACATACTCTCTGGCCGTATCGGCTAAGGCGAATTGGTGATCTACGATTTTTTCCAGACCAGAGGTACCTACGCTCTTCCAAAGCGTCCAAAATTTGAGGGCATCATTTCTTCGACCACACTGCAAGGAGGTCTTGCCGAGATTGAATTCGTCGTGATCCGTTTGATACAGATAATTGGCATCATTGGAAAAAGAATCGTAAAGATGCTTTTTGTCTTTTACGACAATGATCGAACAAGAGAGGGGGGTCCCGATCATCTTATGGGCATTAAAGCTAAAGGAGTCCACCAGCTCTACGCCGTCAATGAGGTGCTTGTACTTTTCACTAAATAAAACGGAGCCACAATATGCACCATCGATATGTAGCCACATATTATGTTGTTTGCAGATGGCACTGACGGAGCGGACTGGATCAAATGCGCCGAGTACAGTCGTGCCTGCAGTCAGATTGACCATGATCGGTAATCCTCCAGCAAGTTTATCCGCCTCTACCATTTCGGCTAACAGTTTTGTATCTATCCGGCCTTCATCATCTGTCGGCACATAACGGACATTTTCTCTACCGATGCCACTGAAAGCGGCATTTTTAGGAATGCTATAGTGAGATTCTTTTGAAGTATAGACCAGCATTTTTTGCTGCATCCCCTGTTGCTTTACAGTCTCGGATGCGGCATCTCTCGCCATGAGCATAGACATGAAGTTGGTCATAGATCCGCCGGGTGCTAAAGTACCATCCGAATTTTGATCCCAACCGATCATATCACAAACTTCTCTCAATATCTTTTTTTCTACTCCTATTTGTGGCCCTGCTGCCTTATAGGTGTACATACTATTATTAAGGATAACAGAGAGTAGTTCTCCTAGTATGGCTTGCTCATTGCGCCCTCCAAATAACTGATTGAAAAAACCCGTGGTGGCGGTTCGGGTCGAAGCAAAAACGAGTTCTCTTACAACCTGCTCAAATTCACTTTCACTTAATGGCTCCTTTTTTAAGGATAAATCGAGGCTCTCGTACAATTGAGAGGAAGGAATATGCTTGGCAACTGGATTTTTCTCTTCATCCTCCAACAACGCAGTCGTAATCCGTTGAAATAATTCAAGTCCTTTTTTCATGGTCAAAAGTTTAAAACACTTTTAAATTTACAGAAAGTAGAAAAAAACAATATAAAGTACCAGATTTGTAAGTGTTGAAAGTGAAAAATACTACTATTTTTCATTTTGTAGAAAAAAATACTTATATACCTGCGCTTGCACATCAAGAATTTTTACTTATGAATCATATTGGGACGCTAGAAGAATTAGTGAAGGCTTTAGATGGGGCAGACTCAAATGGTTACCCTAAGATCATGAAGCGGATACAGATTAGAGAGAGTGGCTTATCTGCCTATGCTACATGGATGGAGCAAGGTTATACACGCAACTGTTTGTATCGCAGCCCAAACTATGAACTCATTTTATTGTGTTGGGATATTGACGCTCAAACCCCTATCCATGGACACGGCGGCGAGGATTGCTGGGTATATCAGGTGCAAGGTACCGTTGAGGAAATCCGGTTCAGTGAAAAAGCAGGCGTTTTACATGAAACCCAACGCTTGGAATTGGCGCCCGGAAAGTTGACTTATATGCATGATCGCATGGGCTATCATTCTATTGTCAATATTTCGAACCAACGTGCGATGACCTTACATATTTACGATTCCCCCATTGACGCTTGTAAGGTGTATAATGATCAAAAAGACTGTTTCGAAATCAAAGAAATGTCCTATCACACTTTTAAAGGAAGTGAAGTAGGTTCTCCCGTCTCATAGCATGCTGCATTAAAGTAATTCCCTAATAGAGATTTTCTAGGTATTGTGGTGTTCTTCCGGTTATTGTTTTTTAGATTAGCGTCTAAAGCAGAATATTTTACTGGAAATGGACCCAATTGACTTGAAAATCCTTGACATGCTTCAGGCTAATTCTCGCCGAACAGCCAAAGAAATGGCAATGGAATTATCCCTGACTTCCACCCCTGTTTATGAACGCATCAAGAAATTAGAAAAGGCAGGATATATCAAGCAATATGTCGCTCTGCTCAATACTGATTTGCTCAATAAGCAAATCATCGTCTTTATGAATATCACTATTAAAGACCATCATAAAGAGGCGCGAGATGAATTTGTGCAAAGCATGGAGGCACTAGATCAAGTCTCCGAATTTTATCATACCTCAGGCAGCTTTGACTTTTTGGCCAAAGTTAGGTTCGCCAATATCAAAGACTATAGAGATTTTCTCGTCAACCAAGTAGCTGCTATCCGCAATATCAGTGACATTGATAGTCAAATTGTACTAGAGGAAATCAAATATTCTACCAAAGTAGCGCTGGACAAATAAGCGTTCTGCGCAGCAGCTCACATTTATTTCAAAAAGAAGAATAGGTATCTTATCAAGATCATACCAATGCGAAGCCAATGATTTTGATCCCTACTCTCTGCCTACGAACTAACCTAAGTGTTTTTCTCTCGCTTCTCATCTCTGCTTTGCTTTTTTCTGCATGTGCAGAAACCGAGCCCAATCGACCCAACATCATTATCATCTATGCAGACGACATGGGCTATGGGGACCTAAACTGTCAAAATCCAAACTCCAAAATCCCCACTCCCAATCTTGACAAACTTGCGTCAGAAGGTATGCGCTTTACCGATGCCCATAGTTCTTCCGGTATTTGCTCGCCCAGTCGCTTCGCCCTCCTTACGGGTAGTTATCATTGGCGTAGACAGCATGGCATAGTGGGAGCCTTTGGTAAACCGTTTTTTGAGGATACAGATATCACTTTACCCCAACTTTTAAAGGCAGATGCTTATCAAACGGCTTGTATTGGTAAATGGCATTTGGGTTGGAATTGGCCCTTTAAAAATGAGCCCTCCGGAGAAGTCATGCAATGGGGCAAGGTGAGGAAATATTATTTGCCTGAAGACATCGACTGGAGTCAAGCCATCGGCGGAGGTCCCCTAGACCGCGGTTTTGATTACTACTTTGGTGATGGCACCATTAATTTTCCTCCTTATGCTTGGGTTGAAAATGACCGTTTGCTTGAAGCACCTACCGAAGTAATGGACATCAATAATGTGGGTTTTGATACCAAAGAAGGGCAGTGGGAGTTTCGACCAGGACCGAAGGTCAAAGACTGGAATCCCTATGAAGTGCTACCGACCCTGGCTGATAAGACCGTAGAGTGGATAAATAATCGCAATGAAGAGGAACCCTTCTTCTTATACTTTGCCTTACCTTCTCCGCATGCTCCCATCATCCCTAATGATGAGTTTGATGGAAAATCTCAGGCAGCGGCCTATGGTGATTTTGTCTATCAAACCGATTGGGTAATTGGTCAAGTTCTCAATGTCTTGAAAGAAAAGGGGCTGGAAGAGAATACCATCATTGTTTTTAGTGCCGACAATGGACCAGAGTCATACGCTTGGGCGCGAGCTGAAAAATTCGATCACTTTAGCATGGGTCAATTTCGGGGTTTAAAACGCGATGTTTGGGAAGGAGGCCATCGTGTGCCATTGATTGTAAAATGGCCGGGGCAAATCAGGGCCAATTCAGTTTCAGAAGAAGTAATCTCTCAAGTGGATTTGATGGCTACATTAGCAAAGTTGACGAATATCAACTTGCCCGAAAATGCAGCCCCTGATAGCTATGATTTTACTGAGGTTTTTCTGGGAAAAGCCTATCACTCACCCATAAGAGAGGCGACCGTTCATAATACCTATGAATCAACTTGGGGCCTCCGAAAAGGCGACTGGCTATACATCAACAGTAATACTGGCGGCCATCGGAAACTACCTACATCCTTTCAAGAATTAAAGGGCTATTCGGATTTTGAAACGCAGGGAATCTTATTTGATATGAAAAAAGATGCCGAGCAACGCACCAACCTATACCAAGCTTACCCAGAAAAGGTCGCCGAAATGGATAGCCTGATACAGCTTTATCGAGCTTCTGAGAGGACGGTGCGCTGATTTTTTTTATGAGGCCCGCTTCGCGGAACGCTTGTCGCTCAATAATCGTCTAATCATTTCGACGGAGCGCAGCGACGAGAAATCTCCTTGACTTCTAGATGTATTTACAATTGAGCGATAGGAGATTTCTCGTCGGCCGTTGCCCTCTGTCGAAATGCAAATTTGATGGGTTTTAGTTGCGCCAAGGCACTGCCTTGGCGCGTGCTTGGTATAAGCGTTCTGCGCAGCAGTAAAAAAAAGCCCGCTCACTCAGTGAACGGGCAGCAGTCTCTTGGTTTGGGGTTTACATTAGATTTCGACAAAAGAACGATATTAGCGAGACTGGATTCGCGGAAGTCGTTCCTTAATGTGTTAGGGAATTACGACCACGAGGTATTTACTCATAGACCAAAATCGTTCCGAATCTATGATTTGTAAGCTCCTCATTTTGTCATCATTGACTAAGTGAAAGTGATATGAGTCTACAGGATGCTGACTGGCTAGACGTACTTTGTTGCTAACCACCCACATACCTTCAAATTCACTGATGTTTACGGGGGTCAGTACTGACTGATCTAATTCTGGAATTACTTTATATTTTTTACCAAGACCGGGAATGAGCCCATCTTTTTTGATGACATTTTTGTCTAGTAAATCCTTTTCCGATCCTACGATATAGTAGCCTCTTTTGAGTGCCTCATCTTTTTGACGGATAGTGTCCTCTTTTTGATAGATACTCGATTCTTGCTCGGCAATCACTTCTGCCTGTACTCGAGAAAGAGAGATTAAGCGTTGATTGATCATTTCTAGGCTATCCAGTTCTTGGCTTTGAGCATGTTGCTGTTGACTAAGTTCAACGATGGCGCTTTGCTTTAAGTATTGATCGCGCTTGCGAATGCGCAAATCTAATTGGAGGCTATCCACCAAAAACTCAAACTGAGTCAATTTTCCATTACTGTTTGTAACCTGCTGTTTGAGCTTTTTGATTATGAGTTGGTTCTGATCCAATAGATCATTGATGATCTGAAGGTCCGTGAGGATCTTTTCTTTTTGGTCAGGGCTCAACTCCGGGTCTATATCCTCTAAAGTCAGGAGATTTTCCTTTTCCATAATCATATTGAGGTTACCCTCAAAGGCATCAAAAAAGACCAGAAATTCCTGTATGACAGAGTCTTGACCTTGGGCCTGAAGCTTGAGTAGTCGGTTTCTATTCCTCAGGTGGGCTGCTTCATCATCATTACAGACTGCTAACAATAGCGATAAAAAGATCGCTATGATCAGTGAGATCGTAAAGTTTTTCATAATAGCAAGAGCTAAGGGTTTGAATGTTTGCGTGTCAATCTAGCTGCCCAACAACTATTCCGTAAAACCGAACCACTTACAAACGGCTGATAGCCAGTTTTATAGATAAAAGTAGATGTGTAAAATTTACCGGATTGAGAAAAGGATTATCATTTTGAATAAATGAAATATATGATTCAGGGTTTCGAAATAAGACTAAGACCAATCCTTGAGACTGCTGCAAAAAGGACGATAAAATCAGCTGGAGAGCTGTGGAATTCGATGGTTAAGATGATCTTTTTATTTTGAATAATGACCAAACTTATAAGTAAGTGTTAAATTATCTAACAGTATTATATTAATAGCAAAAACATGAAAATCATCTATCTGAGCCTTCTTTTGGGGCTTACGGCTTATTCGCCGAACGCTAAGTCTGAGCGTTCCCCGCAGGGTGAATCCCAAACCATCCACCTCCTCAAAATCAATACTGGCTGCTATACTTGGGATATCGAATGGATCAAAATCGAAGTGGAGGAAGCAAACATCCAATTGCAATACCGAAATGAGGTCATACTCGAAAAGGAGTTTTTTGCCCCCGCTCTCAACGAATCAGTAAAGGCAGATTGGATTCAAAAGATGTTAATCGGAGTCCCCTTGGAAATCAATAGCGATCGACTGCAAGTCCAGCAAATGAATGCCGCTAGCACCATTGAATTGAGTCCCAAAGCCTGGGAAACAATAAATTCTTTACCAAATCTCGAACAAAACCACCTAGCAAGTGGCATCAATACTACTTGGGTACAGATTGAAGGTAATAAATTGATTATCAGTAATAAAACCCTGGATCTTAATTTTGATCTCCTCAAAAAAAAGCTGCTTTCGAGATAGGCTTCGCCAAAAAAACTGATTTTTTTTATGGCTGTATTAAACCTCGGGCTGGGGGCAGAGTCAAAAGGGTGTTCAACAACAACAAACAACAGTAAAAAAAATGAAAGCCATTTATCTCGTATTCACCCTCGCCTTTATGGGATTGTTCGTTAGCGTATCGGCTCAAAGTCCTGCCACGCCTAAGGTTACTAAGACACAGGTACAGCAGCAAAAACGCATCAAGCAAGGGGTTCATTCAGGGGAACTCACCCGCCGTGAAGTCCGCAATCTCCAAGCCCAACAAGCCAATGTCCAACGCACCAAGCGCCGCGCCAAAGCGGACGGAGTCGTTACCCCACGCGAGCGTGTCATTATTCACTCCAAGCAAAAGCGCGCCAGTGTCAATATAGCTCGGCAGAAGCACGATGCACAGGATCGACATTAATCATATCTGACACAGATGATGGGCCCCTATGATTCATTTCATAGGGGCTTTTTTTATTAAAGCGGCTTTAGCTCTAAATTAGTAGTGTATATTTTTTAGCATAAACCAATTTTAATGAAAACACTTAAGTACTGCTTCATCGTCTGGAGCATCATTGGAGCGTCCATCCTTCCTGCTCAGGATCTCCAAAACTATGAACCTCTAAAGTCTTCAGGCACCTTACCCAAAGAGTTTCGCACGACCACCTATGAACAGGTTGCCAACCAACAAGCCGGGATTTCTAAGCAAACCCGCAACAGCACCACCCAAAAAGATCTCGAAAACTTTTATCTAGAAACCAATTATGCGCTCGATGAGCTACTGCGCAGTGGGCAGGTACTGTACAATGATCCAATCGGCGATTATGTCAATGATGTGGTCGATGAGATCCTCAAAGACCAACCCGCTTTTCGCAAAAAGTTGAGCGTCTTTGTGGTGAAGTCGCCCGTGGCGAACGCTTTTGCCCATCAGCGAGGAGTCATTTTGGTCAACACAGGCCTGATCGCTCGACTCGAAACGGAGGCTCAATTGGCCTTCATTCTTTGTCATGAGATCGCGCACCTTATGCTTGAGCACAATCAAGCCATCTATCTCAAAACCAAAGACTTGCAATACGGTAGGGGAGAGTATCGCAAGCAATCGATCTCTGATCGCCTGCTTACGCGTAGCGCTTATTCTCGCGAAAATGAGACCGAAGCCGATATTGAAGGTCTGAAGCTTTATCTCAAGACGGGCTATTCCTTCGACAATATCGCTGAGGTATTTTCATTACTCGAAACTGCCGGCGAACCTCAATCTCCGCTAGTTACCTATTCTAGCCTTTGGCCAGAAAGCTTTCGCAATGACAGTGCGATGATGGCGCTGATCGAGAAAAACCTTTTTCCCAAGGAAAAGAAAAAATCTGACTCTGGTTCAGACGAAGAAGCAAGCTTTATCACAGGCTTTGAAGATGAAAAGGAAACAGAAGAGGAAGAAGAGGAGAGCTTTATCACTGGCTATGAGGATGAAGAAGAAGAGACAGAAGGCCTAAGACCGGTTGAGAAACCGGATGAGATTTCAGATTTAGAGTCTGAAAATGAAGAGAAAGCCATTGTCGACTCTGATGAAGAAGATCCTGAATACGACGAATACGATACGCACCCAGCCGCTTCAGAGCGCAAAAAGATCATCGAAAATGAAGTAAAGCGCTTCTCCAAATCAGATGATAAAAGCCTATTTCTCGTCTCCCCAGCGCGTTTTACCAATCTACGTACAGTAGCCCAGTTTGAGAGCTGTGTGCTCTTTCTCCAAAACTCCGCTTATTTCGATGCCTTATACCAAGCATTAGTGCTTAAGCAAGAAGGAGAAACTTCCCCTTATCTCGACGATATGATCGGCAAGGCCTTATATGGGATTGCCAAATACAAATTTGAAGGCGAGACTTATCCCAAAATCTTTGAGTATGTCATTGATCGCAACATCCCTGGTTCTGACCTTTATAAGCGTCTGCGCCGATTTGATATGAACGATATGTTGTGGCTGGCTTTTGATTACAACTATCAGATCTACCAAGAGGATAAAGCAGACGTTCATCGCAAAGCGATTTTGACTGATCTTTTGATTGATGTCCAATATCTAGAAGAGGATGCTGGTTTGACAGACTTCTTCGAAGAACGCACTGCCGAGAGTCGCAAAGACAATGGCCTGACTGAGATTTGGGAGGAAGCGACTCGTCGCTATGATCGTCTCAAGCAAAGAGAAGACTTTTTTGGTAGCCGTGAGGGCCGCAATTTTGTCAACAGCTGGCAAAAAGATATTACCAAAAAGGGCTATAGGCTGGGCATAGATAAGATCGTCATCTTCGATCCCCTTTTCTTGCGTACTGATCAACGCAAAGAACAAGCCACTCAATTGGTTAGCTCCGAGCAACAGCAGATCGAAATCAAGGAGATGCTAGAACGTTCTGCCGATAAACTTGATCTGGACATCACCATTTTGGATAGCAAAATATCGGGTAAGGATATATCCGCCGATTATTGGAATGAAATCGAGCTTCTCAATCGCTGGCATAAGGAGAAATTAAATCAGGAAGTTGGACGTATGGTCAGCAGTAGCTTCGGAGAAATCTTTGCGCTACAAGAAAAATATGGTACGCCTTACTTCTTCCATACTGGAGTGCTTTCGCTACGCGAAACCAAGGATGGCGAAGATTACCTTTACGCTTGTTGCGCAGCAGCCCTGGTTTACACGGCCCCACTAGCCATTTATATCTTGGTCAAACCCGAAGAAACCAGCTACACTTATGGCATCATGTATGACCTCTCCGACGAATCCACTGAAGCAATTATGCTCAATGAGATGAACATGCGTGCCACTCCAGCTGTGATCGAAACCAATCTGCACTACCAACTCCACCAAATCAAAAAAGCCAAGAAATAATGTCAAAACGATATATATGCCTACTCTGCCTGCTTCTACCCATCATTGTATGGGGGCAGGGCTTCAAAGGCAAAACCCTCTTGATCACCCCTCACATTAGCGGCATCTACATAGGTGACAATGATCAAATCATGAATAATGTGTTGACGGCTAATGTCGACATCGAAAAAACCATCAACCGATCCTACAGCTTTGGGCTTAGAGCGTATACGCAACTCAATGATGAAGATTTTCAGTGGGAAGCTCCTATTACCAGCCGCACCATTAATGGGCAGTTTACAGGATATGGCTATGGTGTTTTCCTTAGAAGATACTTTTTCAATTTCGGCGCGATCGCGCCTTTAGGTACTTTTTTTCAAGTAGGCGTTTCACGCAATACTTATACCGTTCTAGATGATCTTGAAGTAGAAGAGTTAAGACTCAAAACCTTGGCAGGCAGTATTACCTACGGTCTCAATTGGTTCCTAGGCAATAATGTGCTCCTATTTTCTGCCTTAGAGTTTAAATATGAGCTACCTGATTATCCCTCTGGTACTGATAATGATTTTGCCTTTAGATTTAATAATGAGCTGAGGGAAACCTTACCGATTAGTTTCAAACTCGGTCTCACCATCCCAATACTTTAATACTATCCCCCAAACACTTCGCTAAAGACGCGGAGGGTTTGGGGATATTTAAAGCCCTCAACATGCGCTTCGTAATAGTCAAAAAGCGTCCGAATAATGTGGCGCTTTTCGACAGTAGAGAAAGTAATCTCCTGACAATCTTGTAGTTGGCTGCGATAAAATCGCAAAAGTAGTTTTGCGATCGGGTCTGGGTTTTGGCCAGCTTCGCTGAACGTACCCAATCGTATGTCAAAATGCACGCCTCCGCTTAGACCAGCCTTATCGTTGGGCGAGAAGCCCAAAAAAGCCGTAAGCTGCATCAAAAAATAGATAAAGATATTGACCAGCTTGCGTTCACTCTGATCAAGATAGAGGATGTTGTGTCGCAAAAAAGTATAGAGCTGCAGATTGGCTTCCTCCTCTTTGACGGTATCATAAAAGATCTCCATCATGGCCAGTCCAATCGACATTTTGACGGGATCGGTTTGAGCCTCCTGTAAGAGAACGCTAATCTTGCTTTCGTTGATCTTTTGCAAAGAACGATTGTCCTTTTGCAAAAAGACGATATCGACAATCGAGAGTGGTTGGAAGTAAGAGTGCCTGCCTCGGCTGCGACTGGAGCGATAGCTTTTTATAATGAAGGACCTGATCCCATACTCCTTGGTATATAGGGTCGCGATCAAGTTAGAATCTTGATGCTTTAGGGTACGGAGGACAATGCCTTCAGATTTGAGTATCACGCACTATAGGTCATCGGTGAGGCGATTCGAGCCGGTCTCAGTTCATGAGCTAGTTCAAGTGAGGCCTTTTCTTCCTCGTAAGATTTGAGCCATTCGGTTACATCTTCTGAGGTATCGATGGTCAATTGTTTAGCCCCTAAGGGAGACATGGGGTTGGCCGTGAAAACGATGGTTTCGCTAATCTCGAGTTCATTGCGTACTAGCTGTACCATCTCGATAGGATCGGCCAAAACCGCTTTTCCTTCTTCTGCGATCACAGGTCCCAAAATCAGTACTTGCAGGGGTGAAAGTAGCTTTTCAACCAGTGAAACGTTCAGTTGCAGGAGTCCAGCCTCATTTCTGGAGAAAAAATTACGCTGATCTCCCGAAAAGGCATTATTATAGATCATCGTTTCGCTCATCAAAGCAGATAAGCGTTTTGTCACAAAGCGAGTATCAGAAACTGTGCCGCCAAAAGTGTCGTGAATCAAAATTGCCTTCTCCGCGAGCTTAAAATTATGGATCATATCCCGCACAAAGAGACGATCACGTAAATTGACTTCAGTAAGATACAGTAATTTCATAATGCAAAAATAAGGATTCCCTTTCGTACTTTATCGAATCACAATAAGCAATCCGATGAAAAAAATTCTTAGCAGTCTGCTTCTATGCCTAACCGCCACCACCAGCATACTGTTTGCCCAAAGCCCTCTCAAAACCCATACAGTCTCAATTTTTAAAGATGGTACTGCTTTTTTCGTCCGTTCGGGTGAAGTTCCCCTACTCGAAAAAAGCTTTCGCATCGCCGAGGCCGATATGCCCAAGCCGCTTTATGGCTCCTTTTGGTTTCATGCTCCCGGTCAAACCAACTATACCGTAAGGCGAGTACAGGATACCATTCGCTCTACCGAGATTTATAACCAACTCTCCTCCTTACCTGAAAAGAATGTCGGCAAAAGAGTTCGCGTGCAGAGCAATGATACCTGGTATGATGGCGTCATCCTTTCTGCAGACAATATGATGCTTGTCCTCAAGCACAACGATGTCTGGATGCCCATTCAAACCAATAGCATCACTTTGATGCAGTTTTTTGACGAGCCCAACACCACTTTTGAAAGCAAAAAGGTCCAAAACAGCCTCCTGCTAGATTTCCCCCGGGCTAAGTCGCGCCAAGATCTGGAAATGATGTACCTCCAAAAAGGCATCGCTTGGTTTCCTTCCTATATCCTTGAACTCGATGAAGAAGACAAAGCGCGCATTACTTTTCGCGCCGAAATCGTCAATGATGCGGAGGACTTAGAAGAGGCTAGCATCAATTTCGTCGTGGGAGTACCTAATTTTCGCTATTCCCAATCAGGGGAAACACCTCTAGTAAGTGATCTCAGTATCGTCCAAATGATGCGCATGATTGGGAGTGGAGGCAGTAGTCGCTTTGATGACAATGCTTTCCTCAGCAATTCACAGGTCATTGGCTATGCCTCCGATGGCCCGATGGGAGCCACTTTTGAGCCGATGCCGATCAACCAAAGTGCGGAAGGGAGCTCACTCGAAGACCTATATTTCTATCGCCTCGACGATATCAACCTGCCTAAAGGCGGCCGCGCCTCCTACAACATCTTGACCGCTGAGATTCCAGTGGCGCACGTTTACGAATGCCAGTTACCGAGCAATAGCGCTAGCGCCGGATATTATCGTTCGCTAAGTGCGGAAGAAAAATACTCCGAGGTTACCCATAAGCTCAAACTGCAAAACAATACCGACCAACCCTTTACTACTGGCGCTGCTTTTGTCAGCCGTATCGTCGATGGGACCACCAATCCGATCAGCCAAGATCAGCTCAAGTATACGCCCGTTGGGGGAGAGACTTACCTCAAAATCACCACCGCTCCTGATGTGCGGGTTTCCTTCCAGGAGGAAGAAGCCGAAGTGGAGGAAAACGTCAAGCGCGAAGGCAAAATCAATTATGATCTGATCACGGTCAAAGGCACGGTTTCGGTCAAAAACTATAAAAACAAGGCCATTGATCTCAATGTGCGCCGGACCATTACCGGTAATCTCGATCAATCCAATCCTGATTGGTTGCAGGCCATCCGCGTCAATCTTAACCGCAATCTCAATGCGACCACCGACGTCTGTTGGGAACTCAAACTCAAAGCGGGAGAAGAGCAAACGGTCGAATACAGCTATAAAATCTATGTCGCGAATTAGTGTAGTTGGCGGCATCATCATGGATATCAAGGGTCTCCCATTTGCGGGGGCCCTTTTGCATAATTCCAATGCCGGGCAGATCACTTATGCCCCCGGTGGGGTAGGGCGAAACATTGCTGAGAACCTCGCCCGTCTTGACATACCAATAAGTATGTATGGAGTTGTCGGAGATGATCCCTTCGGGGAACGCTTAGTCAAGGATGGCCAAAAGATGGGGATTGATATGTCTGGGGTCATCACGCTAGCAGGGGGAAGGACCGCAGTTGATCTCAATATTTTGCAGGAGGATGGCGACCTATGGGTTTCGGTGACGGAGCTCTCCATTACGGAGCAGTTGCGGGTAGAGGACTTGGCCCGCTGCGCGGAACGCTTATTCGATGCGGCCTATTTGGTGGTAGACGCCAACTTATCGGTGGAGGTATTGCAATATCTCTTGACCGAGGCCAATCAGCGGCAGATTCCCTTCATCATCGATCCGGTTACTATCCAGTTCACCGCCAAACTCAATGCCCTCCAGGGCAATATCACCATTGCGACGCCCAATCGCCGCGAAGCTGAGCAAATCACTCGCACTGTGGATAAGCTGTTGATAAGCTGTGGAGAGAAAGGCTGTATCTCTAAAATAGGGGAATTAGAACAAGTTTTCCCCAGCTTTAGCGTGGATAAAGTCGTCGATAGCACCGGAGCGGGTGATGCTTTCTTGGCCGGGCTGGTGGCGGGGCTCTATTATCAACACGATTGGGAGACGAGTATCCAATGGGGGCAGGCCTGTGCTGCTTTGACCATACAGACCGATCGTAATGTGCGCACTGACATGAGTCTAGAGAAACTTCAGGACTTGTTGTAATTTCGCAGCATGTCCTTTCTCGAATATACCCACGAACTCAAAGCCGCCATTGCCAATGGCGAACCCATCGTCGCGCTCGAATCTACTATCATCGCCCATGGGATGCCTTATCCCCAAAACAAGAAAACGGCCGAAACCCTGGAAGGCATCATCCGCGAGACCGGAGCCATTCCCGCGACTATCGCCATTTTGCAGGGTAAGGTACGCATCGGCCTTGGCCCTGATGAACTAGAATACCTCGCTTCTCACCCAGAAGTCCACAAAGCCAGTCGTCGCGATTTTGGTTTGATTCTTTCCAAGGGAGAAAGCGCGGCTACTACGGTGGCTGCAACCATGATCGGCGCCAATATGGCGGGCATCCAGATTTTCGCCACTGGCGGTATTGGAGGCGTTCACCGTGGTGCAGCAGAGACTTTTGACATCTCTGCAGACCTACAAGAATTGGCGCGTACACCAGTCGCGGTGGTTTCGGCAGGTGCTAAATCCATTCTCGATCTGCGCTTGACTCTGGAGTATCTCGAAACCATGGGCGTACCCGTCGTGGGAGTGGGGACGGATGAGTTTCCGGCCTTTTATACGGATCGTAGCGGCATCAAAACCCCATCTAGACTGGATACTCCCGCCGAAATCGCTCAGATGCTGCATACACAGTGGAGTCTGGGTTTTGAACAAGGCGTTTTACTCGCCAATCCGATTCCAAGCCAGTTTGCCATGGACCCCGAGGCCATAGAAGATGTGATTTCTCGTGCTTTGCGCGAAGCCGAAGCCCGCAATATCACTGGCAAAGAGCTGACGCCTTACCTCCTCGGCCGCATCAAAGAACTTACCGCAGGCGATAGCCTCTTTTCCAATATCGAATTGGTCAAAAACAACGCACGCCTAGCGGCCCAAATCGCCATCGAGTTGGCAAATAAGTAGGCTACGGCATGCATGCCGTGTCTACCGTCAATTTTCCTTTCGAGCGAGCGCAGCGAGGAGAAATCTCCTATCAGCATTTAGTAAGTTCAACTTGAAGCCAAGGAGATTTCTCGTCGGCGGTTGGCCTCCGTCGAAATGACTTATAGGAAGATTGAATGCCGCAGAGCTCAGTGGTACATAAGAGAATTCAAGCTTAGGCACAAATCATCATTGTCATCCTGAGCGATAGCCGAAGGACCTTTAGGTTGCTTTACCGCTTCGCGGAACGCTTGGCATAATGCTACGGCATGCATGCCGTGTCTACCGTCAATTTTCCTTTCGAGCGAGCGCAGCGACGAGAAATCTCCTATCAGCAATTAGTAAGTTCAACTTGAAGCCAAGGAGATTTCTCGTCGGCCGTCGGCCTCCGTCGAAATGACTTATAGGGAGATTGAATGCCACAGAGCTCAGTGGTACATAAGAGAATTCAAGTTTAGGCACAAATCATCATTGTCATCCTGAGCGATAGCCGAAGGACCTTTAGGGAGATTGGGGCGACAAGGCACTGCCTTGTCGCCTGCTAGAGACAAGCGTTCTGCGCAGCAGTCCTCCCAAACACAATCCAACTTCACAACCTTATTTAGTTTACTGAGTTTTATCTATAGCAACCAACCATAAATGAAAACTCATGCATAATTTGAAGTTCTCCTTTTACTTACTCGCCTTGCTGGTATTGCTCACTGCTTGTGCTAGCTCCAAGCAAATCAATCAGGTCTATACCGCCTCTCTCAATGATTCTAATGCGCTCCCCGAGGAAATAGGAAAGGGAGACTATGTTCTATTGGTCCAAAAGACAGGAGTGAGAAAAATGGATCGGGTTTTTGGTAATCATCTTGCCAATCACTACAGGGGAAAAGTACAAGAGATTTACTTCCCTGAAATTGAAGAGCAGGAAGGGTATAAGTTGAAAAAAGCGCAACCTCTTGGAGAGAGTAACTACAATATCAGTGTGAATCCCTACTTTGAAGGCGAGTTTGCAGATAGTGAAAAGTACCGATTCTTTTTGGGTATTGATTTTCGGATCCGTGTAGTGAAGGAGGAGGAAATATTTCCTGAGCCAGGGGAAGCTAAATATAACTCAAGTATTAGTTATGATTTCACCTATTACATCCTAGACCGCCAAAAAGGCAAAACCTATGTTTGCCCTCGAGGGGTTAACAACTTTTCAGATAAGTTTGAAGGTTATATCAAAGCCCTTGAGCAAGTGCGACAGCTAGGAAGCTAAAATTCCCTAAAAATAAATCATTGCTTGTTCGGCACGCATGCCGAACTCAGAAGGCAACAAATGAGCTAATCTCTTCACTTTTTGAATCAACAACTTGCCCAAATCTCATTAATTCCTTAACTCAACGTCTCAACCAACCAACTATTCAAAAATGTTTGTACACCACGTTTTCTTTTGGCTCAATCCCGGCAATGATGACAAGCGCGATTATTTCGTCGAGCAGATGCAGGAGCTATGTAAAATTGATTTGATTCGTGAAAGTCGCATTGGCGTAGTTTCTCCTTCGGATCGTGAGGTGGTGGACAGTACTTATGACTACTCTTTGCTCGTATTATTTGACAATAAGGCGGACCATGATGCTTATCAGGTGCATCCTGATCACGATGTGTTTATCGCCAATTGCAAGGATCTTTGGGCGAGAGTACAGGTATATGATGCCATAGATGTCTAAGGCTTATTCTATCCCCATTGAGGACGGTGAGTTGATTTATGATCCCGATTTTTTGGGAGTGGGGGAGAGGCGTTCCCTGCGGGAATACTTAATCGAAAACGTTGCCTGGCGGCAAGAACCCATCAAAATATTTGGCAAAGAGGTGATGCAGCCGCGCCTGACGGCCTGGTATGGTGATCCCGATACGGCCTATTCGTATTCGGGCATTGTGATGGAGCCTTTGCCTTGGACAGAACCTCTAGCCGAGATCAAAAAGCGGATCGAAGACTTTGCTGGGACGCCCTTTAACAGCGTTTTGCTCAATTACTATCGCGATGGGCAAGATAGCATGGGCTGGCACAGCGATAATGAACCCGAGCTAGGTCCTAATCCTGTAATCGCTTCCCTCAGTTTGGGTGGGGTTCGTCGCTTTCATCTGAAGCATCGTAAGCGTAAAGAGCTAGAAACCAAACGAATGGATCTGTTAGATGGCAGCCTTCTCGTCATGGGAGGCGCTTTGCAGCATCATTGGCTACATCAAATATCAAAAACCAAGAAAGCAGTAGCGGGGAGAATCAATTTGACTTTTCGGGAGGTGAAGCGATAACTTAGCATCGCACAATCAACTCCTTTATGAAAACACTTATTATTTGTCTTTTTACGGCTTTGTTATTGACGGCTTGCTTTGGCAATCGCAAGAAGGCGAGCTTTGGCTTGAAAGTAAAAGAGCTAGAAAAGGAAGAAAATGCCGAGGATTCAGAGTCCTATGTTCGTAAACTCCGCTCTATTGAATACTGCAAGCAGTATGAGATTCCCGTCAATGTCTATCTGCCAGAGATAGAAACTGAGGCACAAACCAAAATCAGAAGTAAAGAAGAGATCGTCTCGCGTACTTTTGCGCTCCTCTATCTTGGCATCAAAAGCGAAGGCACCGAGGCCGAAAAGCTCAAGGAGCTAGAAGATAAATATGATATACGAGAATGCTTCAGCATCAATGAACTCGCTTATGTAGATGCCAAGAGTCCTACTCAACAGCAAACGGTCAATGCCAATTGGCGCTATGAAAGCATGCATGTCATGCTCTGGGCTTTGGGCTATATCGATAGCCTAAGCTATCCTAGTCAAATCTGCAATGTGGGCGAGGATGTCCTCTTGGTTTGGGAAAACAGCAAAGAAGAATTTATCGCCAAGGCGCAGCTCCGTAGCAAAAAAGAAATTCTCGATCAGGCCGATTTGATCTATCGCATCCATTGGGCCTGCGTAGATGCGCGCATCCAAAATCAGGCCGCTCCCAGCGATCTTAACAACAGCGTTGTCTATGAGCGCCACTACGCCCTCAATTGGTTGATCAATTATCTGGACCAAGATTGGGACAATGTCTCAACTGATACCTAGAAAGTACAGCATCACAGCCTCAACCTATTAAAACACAATCTTATGGAAACACATGAAATTGAATCGCCGGAGTTCAATCTCGCCACCGATCAGGCTACTTTTTCTAGTCTTAAGGAGCGCGTGCAAGCCGTCTTTTTTGATGGCTTGATCATTCTCTTCATTGCCTTTGTTTGCTTTAGCGGCTTGGATTCGCTGGGTTTTGCCGACTCTCCGCTCAAAGCGCCGCTTTTCATTTTGCTCTTTGTCCTCTACGATCCCTTGATGATTGCCTTTGCTGGCGGCACGATTGGCCACAAAATGTTCAATCTAGAGGTGAAGCGATCCGACAATCACGAGAAGAATATTAACATTCTCTTGGCTATTTTTCGTTTTGCCATCAAGACCTTTTTGGGTTGGATTTCTCTCTTAACCATCACTGGCAATGCCGAGAAACGTGCCTTTCATGACTTTGCCGGAGGCTCAGTTGTGCTTAAGAAACGGAAGGTAAAAGTAGCGGAAGTCGACTAGAGAGCAACAATTCGCCGGATTAATTACTATTTTCCATCAGCTTCAGCAATGTGCTCTGAGCGTTAATCCTGCAATACATGCGTCCTAGTTTCTCTTCTCGTCTTATTTCTACCATCCTCAAATGGTCTAAGCTCAAAACCCAAGTCGAAAAACGCGTCAATAAACCCATCAAGCGATCGCAAAAAGCTTTTATGCCGCAGGCGGTCGCTCAGGCTTATCAGGCCCATTCTCAAGAGGTCGCCGGTAAAACGCTAGCCACCTTTGCGGACAAAAAGCAAGTCAGTCAGACCCACGTGATTTTTTTGCATGGCGGCGCCTACGTGTTTGAAGCCATCGGCGGGCATTGGGATATCGCGAAAAAGATAGTGGCGCAAATCCATTGTCGGATGACGCTGATCGATTATCCCTTAGCGCCCGAATCTACCTATAAAGATGCTTTCGCTATGCTAGCGGAGGCCTATGATTTGCTGGGTGAGCAATACCCTGACGATCAATTTGTCTTGATGGGTGACTCTGCCGGAGCGGGGCTAGCCTTGGCTTTCAACCAAATGTTGATTAAACAAAATCATCCTCGACTACCTGTCAAAACAGTCCTTATCTCGCCTTGGCTCGACTTGACTATGCTCAATCCAGAGGTAGATAAATTTGCTAAAACCGACCATTTGCTGACGGTCAATATGCTGCAAAGCGCAGGTTCACTATATGCAGGCGGCGATGATCAGACCCAATATTTGCTTTCCCCCATCAATGGTGAGTTCGATGACCTACCTCCCACTTTGGTCTTGTATAGCAATACTGAATTGTTTTATCCGGATTGCATCAAACTCAAGGTGCTGGCCACGGCCGTCAATGTCAATTTTCAATTCAAGGAGTATCATAAGATGCTGCACGATTGGCTGGTCTTTCCTATGCCTGAAAGGCAAGAAGCGATTGATGATATTTGCGCCTTTTTGGGGTAGTTGCGGAAAAACTTCAAGCTAGTATTTAAAGATCCCGGATAATGCTTATTCTTCGCATTTCCGGGATGACCTTTGGGGGTATTATCATAAGGGGTAATTGCGGCATGCATGCCCCAACTACAATCGAATATGCGTTCCGCGAAGCGGCAAAAAAAAACACCACCATCCCAATCAGTATCGGAATAGCGGCGCCACTGCGGTATAAAAGATTGCATTAATGTCTTATCACGCTCTGTATGCTGCGTCGCGTTTCTTGGATCAGTTCGAGATGGTAAAGTCCTTTGGGCAATGCACTGAGGTTGAGTCGTTTTTGTGTTTCACCCTGCGGGGAACGCTCATCCGTGATCAGCTGCCCTTGCATATCCCACAAACGAATTTGCGTGGCAGGACCTCTCTCCCAACGGATCATAATCTCTCCCTGAGTGGGGTTCGGGAATATGCTGAGACCTTGCACCTCCAATAGGTCCGTAATCGAAGTGCTGATGTTTGCCTCCAACGGCTCCACACTTACGTCCAAGGTGTTTTCGTCTTTGTCGATCATATCGAGACGAGCCACGCTCATCGCAAATGGAATCATCGCTTTGGCGATATCATCATCCATCACTACAATGATATTGGCGAGGCGGCCGTAACCGCTGACGTTAGCTTGATCAAGGCGTACCTGAGCTAAATCAATTCGGCCGAAGTCCGCTAAGTTTTTACTGTAGCTAAGTAGGTCTACGCCATTGGTTCCCAACCAGCTAGGGTTCATATCGACGAGCATACTTTCTACCTGGCTGGTATCATAGTCGAGCGAGAAGGCGATGCCGTATACATCTTGGGCCAAGGTATCCATGGTGCCCAACCAAACGCCCACTTCAATGGTATCTCCCGGGTCGATTACTGTATCTGAAACGGTGAAGTAAAAGGGCGCGCCATCGACGGATTCATCATCGCGTTGGCTAAGATGGGTAAAACCATAGTTGAGGTCAATCGCTAGCGTATCGTCCCGATCGATGGTGCCATTGCCGTCGCTATCGACATGTTTGAGGTTCACGCCTGAAGCGAGGCTATCATTCCAATCAGGGGCAGTTTGGCCGACCCAATTGAGAGAAGCGTTCGGCCGAGCCGGACCCGTAGATAAATAATGCAAACCAATCGGCAAGATATCCCAAGCATCAGCTATTTGATCATGGTTGGCATCTCCGGGATAGACTTCACCTGCGATCACACAGCTATCTACTCCGGCATCATACCAGGCTTGAATATAATCGGCATCCGCGCCAAGATTACAGGCATTTTGGAGGTAGTTGCCCTCTTTATTGATGATGATTGCCATCACGATGGTATCGCTCGCATTGGGGCCTAGCATGAAGGGTCCGCTACTCCCTATCGCCCGACGGTCAATCGGTTGGATGCCGGCATTGGCCATGGTCCAGCCTACTTGATTGCAGACATCACCAGAGAAGATGAAGTCAGTTGGGGGGCCACTGGCACTATCCGGATTGCCGTTACCGGGGCCGCCATTGCTGTAATTGTCCACAGCGTGGACGCCGGGAGGGTTGCTGGTGCTGGGGATAAAGCTCTGGAGGTTGCCATAGTAGTGCTGCGAAGTGGTTGGTGTGATGGTGAAATCATTGCGGTAGGTCAGGAAGTTGGTCAACCCCATGTCCTCTCCTGGCTCGTCAACTACACCATCGCTATCATTATCGATCCCATCGTTCAGCGGAGCTGTACCCCCTCTCAACATCTGAATACCGACAGCAGGAGTATTGGCGCCAAATTGATTGTCATTATTAGTGCCATTGTAGCCGTAGTACATGCCTCGGATGGAGTCTACGCCTACATAATCATCCAAAAAACCGCCCAAATCAAAATCTGTCCATTGACCGGCATAGACATCAGCATAAGTTTCATTGCTGCGATTGACGAGATGGTATTCTAGGAAAATGGATTCCTCTAGTTCATTGCCGGGGCAATCATAGCCATAAAGCAAAGCGTGAACCTCCAATCCCATGGGACTCGGATTGTAGCGATCATTGGCTGGGTCTGGACCACGGTCGTTAAAGACCCACCAGATCATGGCGTCGCCTTTGAGTCGAGGATGATCCCCTTGGTCAGGATTGTAGTCATTGGGATTGCCGTTTACATCTACCCATGGCGCAGCATTGGCAAGGGTATTGCCATTGAAATCTACCAAAAAGGCCGGCCAGTCATAGACATTGGGGTAGGCGCTGGGGTTATCCACGACTCCATTGTCTTGAAAATCTTGTAAATAAGCCTCCAATTCCACCCGATCAATTTTCCAAAAGCGATCATGTTGTGCTGTAGTGATGCTATCAGTTGCGGCGGTGTTTTGAGAGAGTGGACCCGGCCAAAAATCATAACCAGTACCCTGCCAAGAACCCCAATCATGCACGCTAAGATGAAGCTGGCCACTCTGGGCGATACCCCCAATCCAAAGGCCAGAGCCTGTTACCAGACCGATATTGGCGTCCTGTGTCATGAGTCCACCAAAAAGATTGTTTTCAAACAGAGCGCCATCGCTGCGGACGAAGGCTTTGACATTACCGACCTCGAGCGAATCATAAGCAAAAGGCCATATTTGAGCAGTAAGCGTAGTTGCGAGTGTGAGGATAAAGAAGGTTAGAAAAGGCTTTTTCATGGTCTTAAACAATTAAGGGGTGAAGACACATTACAATGATAGGAGGAGGAAAAGCCAAAACGAATGATGATTTATGTGCTTGTTGATGTAATAAGTTGAAAGATTTGAGTCGATAAATACTGGCTATCAGCTAATTAAATATGTAGATTGAGTCGATTTTCGTCTTTGAATTATTCAAAATCAAGCTTCAAACTATGAAAAACAGCAAGTTGGTGCGCCTATTACGCAAATTAAGCAAGGAAGAACGCCAGCGTTTTCAGGTTTACCTGCAATCTCCTTATTGTAATCCGCATCCACGGCTTTGCAATTTGTATGAGGCGATTTTGAAATATGCCCCGGATTTTGAGCATAAAAAGCTCAGCAAGGCTCAACTGCAAAAACAACTTTATGGCGACAAATCGTATCGAGACCAAAAGATCGCCGATGAGATTTCATTGCTCTATCGCCGCCTCAAAGACTTTCTAGGGTTGGAACGTCAAAAGCAAGAAAGCCTAGCAGACGAAACCGACTCACTCCAAGCATTGAGCGAAAAGGGGCTAAACGATCTCTTTGAGATAGAATTTCGCCGTTTGGAAAAAGGCTTACTGCAGCGACCCTTCTTGGATGAGACCTATCATCGGCAGCAGTTGGCTTTGGCCGGTGCCCGGAACGATCATTTTGGGCGACAGCACCTACGCACTCAGCACGAAGGCCTGGAGAAAAAGCATCAAGCCCTTGATCAATATTATCTCGCGGTCAAGTTGCGCGAAAGTTGTGAGGCCCTCAATCGACAGCACATCATCAATACGGAGATACCGATTTTGCTGACGGATGTCCTGATCCAATCGTTGAGCGAAGCTGATCACCCCTACCGCAAAATCCCCGTCATAGACGTCTACTTTCACATTTATCAGGCGCTCGCTCATCCCGAAAGTGAGCAGCACTACGAGCAAATGTTGGACATACTAGACATGTACACTTCCTTTTTTGCGCCGGAGGAGAGCCGCGCCATGTACAAATACGCGCAAAATTCGTGTATCCGTCGTATCAATCAGGGAGCTGAAGGTTTTGAAGAAAAGCTATTTGCGCTCTACCAAACCTTGATCGGCAATCAGCTCATCTTTTTTGAAGGCGAGCTCGCTCATACGGACTACAAAAATATCGTCAGTTTGGCCCTCAAGCTAGGTAAGCTCGATTGGGCCCATGAGTTTTTGCACGGCTTCGCCGAACGCTTGGCCCCGACTTTTCAAGAAAATGCTTTGCGCTACGCGCAAGCAGCCTATCTCACCGAAAAAGGTGAAACCAAGCAAGCACTCAGTCTACTCAATGCCATTGGTTATACCGATGTATTCTACCAGCTGAGTGCGCGCATCCTGATGCTACGGATTTACTATCAGTTGGAGGATTATGACTCGATGGCCTATCAGATCAATGCTTTCCGGCATTTCCTCGGCCGCAACAAAGAGATCGAAAAAGACAAGCGTAATCAGTATCTCCAATATCTCAGTTGGCTCAAAAAGGTGGCCCGCCTCGCGGAACAACGCCACTTAGAAGACCAAAGCAAATGGCTCTCCCGCCAACAAAAGCTGCAAAATGATTTTGTGGCGGCGGCGCCTATGGTGCAGAGGTCTTGGTTAGAGAAGGAGTTGAGGCAGTCTTTTTCTTAATATCTCTTTGGCTCTTTTTCGATTATTCTTTGTCCTTTTGTCATTGCTACAAAAGGACCCAAAAATCTAGTCAGCCACGAACCGCTCCACTAGCCGCCCCATTTCCCCGGTCTCGATTTTAAGGATCGGGAACAGGGGCCTCACCTCGCCTTTCATTTCGACAGAGGCACGAGAAACGGGCCGACGAGAAATCTCCCTTACCTCAAAACGTTTTACAATTAGGCGACAGGAGACTTCTCCTCAGCCTGCGGGCTTCGTTCGAAGTGAATTAAGAGTCCAATCCATGCGCCTAGGCTTTTGCACGGGCCGTTCCGATAGCTATCGGGATTGCTGCCCTTTTTGCGAAAAAGGGCAAAGAATCATGAAGAATGAAAAAGAAAAAAATAACAAAAGTACCAAAAGAAAAACCCATGCAACCTCATCTAAGGATTAGGCTCCTTTTCTAAAAATAAAGTCATCAAATTAATCCTTTGGACATTCCTACTGTCTAAGCTGATAGATCTCAACACATATGCGCTTATCCATTCTATTACTTTGCCTTGGCTTGAGCATTTCGCTCCAGGCCCAAAATCCTAATATCCTGCTCATTATTGTCGACGATATAGGCGTGGATCCTATACCCGGCTATACCTCTAATGCTGGGGCGATCAAAGCCAATATGCCGCATCTTCAGGCCTTGGCTGATAGTGGGCTTACCTATGACAATGCCTGGGCTAATCCAGTTTGCTCGCCGACTCGGGCGGCGATCTTGAGTGGCAAATACGGCTTCCGTACTGGGGTGCTCAATCCGCAGGACCAATCTCGGATCATGAAATCTGAGACCACTTTGCATGCTTATCTTGATAGCGCCTCGGGAGGCAACTATGCGCAGAGCTTAATCGGGAAGTGGCACCTTGGCGGTACCGCCAACAATAATTATGATTACCCCGTCGAAATGGGAATTGACTATTTCGCTGGCATTATGGGCGGTGGCGTGCCCGATTATTTTTCATGGCCTTTGGTCGAAAATGGCCAACAAGCCACAGATACTACTTACGCGACGACAAAACTTACCAATCTTGCTATTGATTGGATTCAAGCCCAAAATCAGCCTTGGTTTTGTTGGTTGGCTTACAATAGCGCCCATACACCTTATCATCTGCCGCCCGCTGAAATGCATACGCAAACCGGATTGAGTGGGGATTCAATGGATATTGAAAACAATCCGCTGCCTTACTATCTCGCGATGATCGAAAGTCTCGATTATGAATTAGGGCGCATCATGGACAGCATACCTCAAAGTATGCTCGACAATACCACGATTATTTTTGTAGGAGACAATGGCACCCAAAGGGGTGTGATTCAAGCGCCTTACAATGGCCAAAAAAGTAAAGGCTCGCTTTATCAAGGTGGGGTACACGTGCCCATGATCGTTTCGGGAGCGGGGATTAGTCGCCAAGGTGAGCGTGAAGCATCATTGATCAGTGTGACGGATATTTTCCCTACGGTATTAGAGTTGGGTGGGATAGCTACACCTTCGGTGAACGATGGATTTAGTTTTTATTCCACCTTTAATACGGCCAATAGTGGCATTCGCCACTGCGCCTATGCGGAGGTGGATGATGGCAGCGACAAATCTGGCTGGACGGTACGTGAGGATACCTTTAAGTTGATCCATTTTAGCAATGGTACCGATGAAATGTACGATCTTTTGCAAGATCCTTATGAAAACGTCAATCTCTTGACTGGCCCAACGCCGATGACTGCTGCTCAAACAGCGGCTTACCAACGCCTGAGCAATTTGTTTCAGGATAGTGTTAGCGCCTGCATTTTCCCCGCTAGTCTGAGCACCAGCAACGAACAAGCGTTCCGCGCAGCGGCCCTCCAAATCTACCCCAATCCGCTGCAAGACCAGCTACAAATCGAGTCAAGCGCCATGATCCCTCTTGATTATAAAGTCTATGACCTAAGAGGTCGGATCATCCAAAGTGGCGAGCTCCAAAGCGGCAAAAACCAATGGAACACCAGCCAATGGCCAGCCGGGATTTATGTGATTGCGGCCGGAGAGGAGAAGCAAAAAGTGATTAAATATTGAGCTAAATAGCAAAAAAGGAGTATGCAGATAAGTTATCTGACATACTCCCCTACACTCCTCTAAAGGGAAAAACTATTTAGATACCACAATAGACTTGGTAGCGAGGACTCTATTGTCGTTGCTCAGGCGGACGGCATAAATGCCTGCCGCAAGCTCTGAGACAGCAAACTCCAGGCGATGATTGCCGGGGACTTGTTGTTCTTCATGGGCGAGCTTCTTGATCAGGTTGCCTCGCACATCAAAGAGTTCCAGCTTGATGCTTTGAGCTTGATCGAGATAATACTGCATAATCACCTGATCCTCCGCCGGATTAGGAAAGGGCGAAAACAAACGACTGCCAGTCAAGCTCTCTACCTCTTCGAGACTCGTAGTATTTCCCCCGCCAATGACGATATTTTCATCTCCCTCCTCATAAAAGACAAAGTTGGTTCCTACCAGATACATTTCGTCCGCAGTCCCTTCCCCCCAACTGACAGTCTGCGGCGGGTTGTTGGGATTAAAAGGATTGCTGCTGGTATTGTCGTAGGTCGCATTGACGTGGAGGATGGCCCCGGCTGGAATCTTTTTCATCCGATCGAAAGTATAAGATCCCTGCCAGTTGAAATCCCAATCCGCAATGCGGATGATATTGATGGTGTCGCCCGTGAGCGTTTCGGCGTAGATCTCCCAATCTGTGCCAAGGTAGTGCGCATGTGGATAAATGGAGATCAGGCTGATATCATCGGTAAGAGTTTTGCTGCCGTGGAAGGACTTGACTTCATCAGGCGGAATCGAAAAAGAAAACCAACCACCATCTAGGTCAAAAGGAGTGATGGGGGCCCGTTCAACCTCTCTCACGATGGTGTCGCTAGGTTCTTTAAAAAAGATATTGAGCAGTGAGCGATCGGTCTCGTTTGTAGGTAAAGGGGCGTAGTGAATCTGCATCAAAAGATCTGCTCCAGCGGGCAGCGTAATGCCAATCCCTTCGGGATAAAAGATAGGCTGAATACCAGGTGTATAACCCGTAAAATTGCCTTGCGTAGGCACACCAAAGTCGCCAAAAGCTTCATAACCATAGCCAGGCGTTTGTGCGTCTAAGGCGGCGGCTTGACCGTTGATCTCATATGCTAAGAGCGCATGGTGGACAGCCCGCTTATTGCCTGGTCTAAACTCAACCGCTGCGATTTCTTTGTCTTCGGTCAGCCCACTGGGCAGGACAAATACTCGGTAGTCGTCTTGATTATTGCCTTGGATAAAGTAGTCCTCCGACATCTCCAAGACGAGGTCTGGAGTGCCTAATTGCGAACCACTCGGAAAGCTGGGCAAAGCAGGCTCCAAGGTAGGATCACCTTGAGGCACCCCTGCCGCTACCCAATCGGAGATCATTTGGATCTCTTGCTCGCTCAAGCCACTCTGGCCGATAAACTGACTGTACTCACGGTCAGGCTTCCAAGGCGGCATATAGCCGATTTGAGTTACGTATTCGATCATGCCGGCCCAAGCGGCTACTTCATTGTAGTTGGTCAAGGAGAAGGGGGCGATCTCCCCAGGGCGATGGCAAGAGGTGCAATTGTTGTAAATGATTGGGGCGATGTCTTCGCTAAAAGTCACTTGAGCAAAGGCTAGGTTCAGCGTCATCAAGCCCAAACAGAAGAGGGATAATAAGTATTTCATTGTCAGTAGGCTTGGAGATTAGTTGGGCTTCACTTTGCTGATAAAACAACCCACTGCCGGCGCATTTTGGGTTTGGATGACTTGGCCATTGCTTATGGCTGCTAGCACATCCTTGAGCTCAGCAGTGTGGGTGATACGCTTGCGTTGGCCGACTCTGGCGTAAGCATCGTCGATGCGCCCTTGGTAGAGGATTTGGCCTTGGGTCTCGTTGTAAACCACGACTTCAGGAGTAATGGTCGCGCCAAAGGCTTCGGTCTTTGCTTGACCCTCGTCTAGCTGCAAGGCAAAGGGAATCTTATAGGTAGCCTTAAACTCCTGAATCTTTTCGACCTGAGAAGAGGCATTTGGAAAGAGGCCTACGAAGCTGAGATTTTCACTGGCGTACTCTTCATGCAATTGGCGCAGTGGGAGCGTATAGTATTGACTGATCAAGCAAGCCTCGTGCAAAAACACATAGACCGTAATCTGATCGGTGGAGGCTAGTGCTGATCCAGCTTTTGACTGGGTCGAGCCAAAGCACAATAGCCCCAAGAGAAGCAATAAACTCTGTTTCATGACATTTGGGTTTGTTAGGTTGTAAAACCTCAAAATGATCTTCTGAAGCAGAGTTTGCCGCTAAAATCCAGCGAATTGAACAAATCTCAAGTTGAATTGACCATGAGGAGAGGGCAGGCTGAATTTCGGATGCTGAATTTTGAAGGTTATGTTTTTTTTTACCGCTGCGCGGAACGCTTGTCTCTGATCAAATGATTATTCGTTTTACAAAAATGTAGCGACGGAAAATTTTCCGTCGCTACGGATCGTATCGATCGATACCATTTTGTTTTTTGGGACAAACGTTCCGCGTCCCGAAAGCTTTCGGGAGTAACCCCCCCAAAAAAAACTGAGCGACTAAAAAAAACCGCCATAAACGCGAAAAAATGAGGTTTTTGCCTAAAAAAATGAAGCGACACAAAATCTTGTATCGCTTCAAAAAAAATTAGGGGACTCAATCCCTATCGGGAGAGTCACCCTAACCCCTAGCTTCTGTATCTGGCGTAATGCCTATGACTCTAAGGTCGGGCAAATTATTTTATTTACCAAATCATCCAATTAAAAAAATATGTATGTGGTGGAAAGGTTATGCCTCTTCGGCGTGCTTTTTCTCGAGCCAGAAGTTGTTAAATCCTTCGCCTACTGTGATGGCAATTTTTTGCACTTGGACCAGTTCGAGGATAGCCAAAAAGCTGAATACCACAAAGATGCGATCCTGCTCTTCGAGCACGAAGGCTACAAAGTCGATCCGATCGGTGATAAGGACACGTTCGAGGACGCGGTTTTTTATCTGTTCGACGGTGTAAGGATATCGGCGAATTACATGGGAGGGTTTCTGCAATTTATCTTGGTGGCGATCCCACACCCGCTTGAAGGCGCGCATCAGCGTGTAGAGATCCATGCCGATAAGCTCTTCTTCCGGATATTGAGATTGCAGAAATAGCTTGGTTTCCTTTTTGACAAAGCCGCGAACCTCTCTTTCGCTTTGGGCGGCTTCTAGTTCGCTGAGCTGGCCGAGTACATCTTTGTAGCGTTTGTACTCGATGAGGCGTTGGACGAGTTCTTGGCGTGGGTCAACTTCTTCTCCATGTTCGTCGAGCACAGGGCGGGGGAGGAGCATCTTGGCTTTGATGCGCATCAAGGTACTCGCAACGAGAATAAATTCTGCGGCCACCTCGATATTCATATTTTGCATGGTCTGGATGTACTCCAAAAACTCCTGCGTGATCGTGGCAATCGGGATATTATGAATATCAATCTCATCCCGCTCAATAAAGAATAGGAGTAGATCGAAGGGGCCCTCAAATTGAGGGAGGGTAATACGATAGGTGCTATTGTCCTGCACTTCCGCCATAGGACAAATATCTGGAAAAAAATCCGGACGTAAGTCCTTGATTTATACACAATAAGCTGTGGAAATGTGCATAAGAATGCTTTTAGACCGGAAATTCAGCTGATTTTTTGACAAATTGACGCTCCAACCCTTACTCTACTTCTATGTATCAAAAGTTTATCCTCCTTCTCGTCCTATTGGGCTTGAGTCTATCCTCACCCCTCAATAGTGCGCCTCAGCTTGCTTCCACGGAGCCTATCCTCAACGAGCAATCTCAAACCGAAAAACCAGTCCGCAAGGCATGGTTTAACAAAGCCAAAAAGGACAAAAAGCAGCGAGCCGTTGGTAAACCTGTTTTGCCTGCGATTGCTTTGAGTCTTGGCATCTTGGCCGTGGTGACCTTCATTCTCGCGGGTTTGCCCGGCATCTTTATCGGCCTAGCGGCTATCGTGGTCGGTAGCGTTGTCTTGACTCGCCGCAATGGTTACAGCAAAACCGATCGTCTCATGGCGCGTATCGGCGTCTTATTGGGGAGCTTATTTTCCTTGATTGGCATTTTGATTATCATCGCCATCCTAGAGCCATCAGGCGTGAATCTCGAAGGTCTCGAGCCTTTGATTGAGCATGTGCTGGGCTAGTTTTTGGGAGGCTACCGCTTCGCGGAACGCTTGTCCCTAGTACGCGACAAGACAATGCCTTGTCGCACCCAAAATCACCCCACCTTCATTTCGAGCGAGCGCAGCGACGAGAAATCTCCTTTCTGGCAAATTGTAATTACT
>CAZHOC010000002.1:0-2945 GCA_964534295.1 uncultured Bacteroidia bacterium
TTTGGTATTGATGATTGTATATTTTGGTTCACAGCACCAATCACGCAAAGCATTTTAGTAGTATGCAAAATCGATTTTTAGTTGGGGTTATAACGCTCACCGGGATTTCCTCTCTGCTTCATTTCTTAGGCCTTGTTTCTTCTGGGCCTTTTCTGCCGCAATCTTATATCATTTTCTTTTGGTGTAGCCTTATTCTCATGGTGGCCAATAGCGATATGCTCAATGAGATTCGCTTCAACCGCTTTTTTCAGGCACTCTTGGTGCTGAGTGGTATCGGCTTGGTGATGCGGTTTCTGCACTGGCCTTATGGCACCGAAATATTGATGGGCAGTTTGGTTACTGCCGGTTTGGGCTATGCTTATCGATTTTGGGAGAAACCGGATAAAGGCCTGCTTGATATCTTGAAGGTTCTTTGGGTATTCAGCGAAATCATTGAAAAAATCCTCCGCTTTAATCATCTCCAAGGAGCACAAACTTCTAGTTATATCGCTGGCGTATTATTTTTAGCGATGCTGGGCGTGTTTTTATACCTTGGCTTGAAAGAGGGATGGTTATTATCTCCTTCGGAGAACGCTGAATTGGATGATCAAGATACGGGTCAATAAACAACTTAATGGCTCTCAAGGCCCTTTTAAGCTTGCCTTAGATATCGAACTAGCCGAAGGAGAACTTTGCTGTGTCATGGGCCCTTCAGGCTCCGGCAAGACTAGTTTACTCCGTATGCTCGCCGGTTTGATGAAGCCAGATGAAGGGCTCATTCAAACAGATGACAAAATCTTTTATTCTGCAAAAATCAATCTTAGTCCCCAAGAAAGAGGGCTAGGCTTTGTGTTTCAAGATTATGCCCTTTACCCGCATTGGAACGTCTGGCAAAACCTAAAGTTTGCCCTCCCCAAGGGAGAATCTGAAGACAAAATTAGCGCTATTTTAAGGCAGTTCTCCCTGCTTGATCTGGCCAAGCATCCTATCGAGCGCCTCTCTGGTGGCCAGAAGCAAAGAATTGCGCTGTTGCGAGCCTTGCTGCAAAATCCCAAGATCCTGCTCTTAGATGAGCCCTTATCTGCCTTAGACGAGGCTTTACGCCGTCAATGGCAAGATGATTTGATCGCTTGGCGCAAGGCGCAGCAACAAACTGTCCTCATGGTCAGCCATGATCCGGTAGAGGCCATCCGTTTAGCCGATCGGATGCTTTGGGTTGAAAACGGTCAATTAGCTTGGCAAGGCAGTCCGCGAGTGTATTTTGCTGCTGCGCAGAACGCTTTAGTTGCAGAAGTCCTCTCGATCGATCCTCAGCAGCAATCTGCTCAGCTCCTAATTGGGAAAAAGGTCATGCAACTCCCGCTGGAAAAAGACTGGGCCGTGGGCTCTCAGGTAGAGATCCGAATTTAGTACTTAGTATTTAGTAGAAAGTATAAAGTACAGAGTATAAATTATAAAGAGAGTTAAACTTCCTAAAATGGTAATCGCTCTAAAGTCTAACTAATAAATACTTTCTACTTACTACTCGAATTAGTCCGCTCTAAAACGATATAGAGGGAAGGATTCGCCCTTGAAAAAATCGTTCCGCGAAGCGGGCAACTCCAAAAGCGCATTGACCTTGAGTAGGTTGACAAAATCGCCTGAGCCGTGCCCCTCAATTGGCTGCGCCCAAATCTGCCCCGACTCGTCTACCTCAGTTTTGACTTGCAAAAAGTAGGTAAGGGCGGGATTGAAAGAAAAATCTTCCTTCAATTTGGCAAACTGCTTAGGCAAAGCTCCTACGCCCATACTGGCTCTAAACCAAGGACGGAAATAGCGATGAAAGTTGACAAAAGTCGAGACTGGATTACCTGGCAAGGCAAACAAGATGTGGCTCTGCTCCTTATTACAACCAAACCAAAAGGGTTTACCGGGCCGTTGGGCAATGCGATGGAATTTTTTCTCTATCCCTAACTCTGCCAAAGTATCAGGTATAAAATCGAACTTGCCTTTGGAAACGCCACCACTCAGGATCAATATTGGAAATTGATCCATGATCCGCTGCAAGGTTTCCCGCATGGAAGCCGGATCATCAACGATATGAAAGGTCGCGGCCTTTACGCCCCAAGCTTCCAGTGCTGCTTGAATCATATATCCATTAGAGCGTCTAATTTGATGCGGGAGTGGTTTGGTTTCGATTTCTACCAATTCGTCTCCGGTAGAGATGATAGCGATTTTAGGAGCCTTTCGGACCTCCAAAGAGGTATAACCTGAACTAGCAGCAATCGCGATTTCAGGGGCCTCTATCCGCCGCCCGGCTGAGACGAGCACTAAGCCTTGTTTATGATCTGTACCTTGAAAATGGATATTCTGGCGAAACTTTACGGCATCGACTTGGAGTTCCGCGAAGCGAGGGCCTGACTCAGCTTCGATAATAGTAAAATCCTCATAGCGAATAATGGTATCAGCACCGATAGGGCAGCTCGCGCCTGTCATCACCTCTATACAATGTCCCGCCTTCTCTAAAGTCTGCTGGGGCATCCCCGCCGCCTGTATGCTGCTGATTTGAAATTTTCGCACTCCCTCCTCATAATCCGCATAGCGAATAGCAATGCCATCCATGGTTACCCGATCAAAGGGCGGGAAATCACGATCTGCTTGAATGTCTTGTTGGAGGACGCTCCCAAAAGCTTGTGAAAGGGGAACGTTTTGGTTGGGAATCTCGAGTAGCGTGTCGAGAATTATGGCTTCGGCCTGAGAAACACTTATCATAGAAAATGAAATTACTTATTTTTGCGCAATGAGCGAACAAAGTCAAAGTGGTTTTTCACATCTTGATCAGGAAGGCAACCCTTCTATGGTCGATGTCGGCACCAAAGCGATTACCAGGAGGGAAGCGACAGCCCAGTCAATTGTCTTTTTGGGGGAGGAAATCATGCAGCAACTGCAAGGAGATGATATCCAAACCAAGAAAGGACCTGTTTTTC
>CAZHOC010000002.1:2957-27832 GCA_964534295.1 uncultured Bacteroidia bacterium
GATTGCCGGAACGATGGCTGTCAAAAGGACCCATGAACTGATTCCACTTTGTCATCCTCTACTCATCGAGAAGATCAAGTTTAAGATAGAACCATTAGACGCCCGTTCTGTTAAAATAAATTGCACTGTAGCGATGACTGGTAAGACAGGGGTGGAGATGGAAGCCTTGACTGGAGCGAGCGTAGCGGCTTTGACGATCTATGATATGTGTAAGGCTTTTTCGTTAGATATCAAGATCGTTTACACCCATTTATTGGCCAAATCAGGTGGAAAAAGGGACTTTGATCGACGAGCGGAGGAATAAATTTTAGACAGAAAAAAAGAGCAAGCTTTAGGGCTTACTCTTATTCTTTACCGCTGCGCGGAACGTTCATCCCTCCTTTGCTTAAGGGACAAAATATCAAGATTTACTAAGCAATAGGTAAGACTTAAAGATCCCGGATATCATTGCATGATTCCGGGATGACTGGCTTTTCTTTTTTTGTAAATCCTCAAAAGGTCATCCCGTCCAAGGTACGCGAGCCGGGATTTTGGTGTTGCTTCACCGCTGCGCGGAAAGCTTATTTGCAACTGACTTCTTCCACAAAAACCTTGAGGCCCTTGCCTTGAGGGCTAATGCAGCGTAATTCTTTCAAGGGTTGAACCTTACCATCTTTATTGCGGTCCCACCAAACGATTGTGCCCTGTTTGCCTTTAGGGCCACTGACTTTAAAACACTTGTTTTTGTTTCTAATCGCCACTGCTCCGGTGCTGCCCTTACTTCTTGCTGGTACATTTAGCTGCTTGGTTTTGCTAGTACTGAGCATAGACATTTGTCTCAAGTCCGGCAAACCAAAGGATGTAAAATCTCCTTTTAGATTGTTTAGGTCCCCTGATTCGTAAAACTTGCTAGGAGACATCACATAAATTAAGGTGTCGTCAATGATCTGAGCATGTGCTTTTTGCAACGATAATGAGCCTATCAAGGCGAGACAAAGAATAAAAAGAAATCGGTTCATGACTTTTGGGTTTAGGGTAGTTAATGGAAGAATTTGGCTTATCTCAAAAGGAGATTGATTATTTACATTTTGCTTGTTTGACTACGATTTGGCAGCTATTGCCTTGCCGATCCATACAGCGCAATTCTCTGCGAGGCTGTACTTTGCCGTCGCCATTGCGATCATACCAAACCAGGCTGCATGTCTTGGGGTTGGCACATCCAAAAACATAACACTTACCCTGATGCTTGAGCATAATGGGAGTTCTGCTGATCTTGGTTTTGACGGGGACCTTTGCTGTTTTGGCAGCACTGAGCTTGATGGCAGTAAATCTTCCCATCCCTGGCAGGGTTAGCATGGTGGTGGGTAGGTCTTTCAAAGCCAATGCTACGCCCATTTCTTCTGCCTGAGCCCAGATTTGGCGATTGCCTGGAGAGGTGATTTCTAGCGGAGTCTGAAAAAGGAGTAGAGAGTCTACTATGCCTTGTTGAACCTGGAGGCTAGATATTAGGCATACAAAAATGAAGCTTAAGACTAAGGTATAGCGGGACATTTTGCTAAGGGTTATGCAGCATTTCTTGCAGTTTGAGCACGGAGCGCCAATTGCGAGTAGTGCCGCTGGTTTTTAGGATTCTTTTGATGACACTGTCTGTATACTTAGTGCGACCAAAGCCATCAGGACAGTACAGATAAAGGACTTTGGGCATGAGGACCACTTGATCTCGGCCGCTCTCAACTGCTTGTAGTTCTGCTTCGTGGGCTGTATCCACTTCCTCGTACAGAAAGCATAGGTGGAGCTTCTTAGGATCTGGGTCTTCGCGTTCCCCGAAGGGGTTATTGACAATCACCTGCTCAAAAGCTTCGCTGCCAATGACAAAAGTGATCACATCATGGCCAAACTGCTTCAGGATGACCGCTTTTATGCTTTGGGCTAGGTTTTCGGTATTCTCCTGCGGAGAACGAAAAACTATATTGCCACTTTGGATGTAGGTTTGGACATCAGAGAGTCCAATCGCTTCACATGCGCTTCTCAGTTCGGCCATTTTGATCTTGCGATGACCGCCAACATTGATTCCTCTTAGGAGGGCTACATATTGCTTCATGTTGGAAAATAGGACTCTCTGCTCAAATCACCTACTCACATTCCACTCTCTGTAAACTAATCCCTCTACTTTTTCCTTGCCGCGTGACGCATCTCAACTCACTTAAGGGTTGGACCAGATTGTCTCTATTGCGGTCATACCAAAATAGATAGCATTCCTTGCATTGATAGTGGCAGGTATACAGCCAGCAGGATTCACTTTTGTCGCTCGTATAGGAACTGACCAAGAGAGGTTTTACTCCCATTCTAGCACTTCTTGGTACACTAAAGGCTTGGGTTAGCTTATGAGGAGCAAGCACCAGGCCGTCAGGAGTCAAAGGCTTGAAGGACATTTTTTGATAGTCCATTAAATCCCTGTCTTCCGATATTAGCTTCAAGGGTTCATTAAAAGCCCATAAGCTGTCTTGGAGTTGTTTTTGGGCGTGAACTGAGTCGGTAAAGCCTATTAAGATCGCTAAGCAAGCGAGGAGCAAATGGAAGTGATATTTCATATTTAGTGTTGTTGTAAGTGGTTGAAGAGTGGTTCTTTTTTCAAATCACTTACTCACATTCTATTTTTTCTACCCTGATTGGGAGGGTCTTGAACTGGCGCGTAACACATCTCAGCTCCCACAGCGGCTGAACTTCGTTGTCTCCGTTTCTGTCGTACCAAAGTAGATAGCATTCTTTGCATCTAGCGGTGCAGGTGTATTGCCAACAATTTTCATTTTTGTTGATATATGCACTTATCAAAAGCGGTTTTAGTGCTATTCTGGCACCGCTAGGCACAGCAATAGCTTCGGCTAGCTCTGGGGGAATGGGGACGATACCTTCGGGAGTTTTTATTTTAAATTTTAACTCCCGCCGGCCCATTAATTCTTTGCCTCCTGTCTCTAGCTGTAAGGGTTCGCTGAAAGCCCAAAGACTATCTTGTAGCTGCTTCTGAGCGTAGCCTGAATTACTGAAGCAAACAAGGACAGCGAGACAAGCGAGACTAATGATAAATAGAGATTTCATCTTTGCGTTGTTGAGTAGTTTGGGAAGAGCGAAAAATTATTGACAAGGAATCTTAGTAACACTGACTTTTCCAGTCTGACCTTTGGCTTTGACACAGCGTAGTTCACGACGAGGCTGTACTTCACCATCACCATTGCGGTCCCACCAAACTAGTCTACAATTGCTACAAGCAGGGTCGCATTTGAACATATAGCAATTGCCATTGTGGCGCAGCACTACTGGCTTAGTGGTAATGCGCACAGAAGTGGGAACTGAGAGTTTTTTAGCCTGTACCATAGTTACTTTGCTAAGCTCAGAACCTGCTTTGAATTTGAAGCCTATCCCTGCTCCGATGAGCTTGCCTCCCGAGATAAATTTCAAAGGCTCGTTAAATACCATCATGGTATCATTCCAACCAACGCCATTTTGAGCGAAAGACTGTACCGAAAAGCACATCATGAGGGCAAAGAAAGCGCTGCTGAAGAATAATTTCGTTTTCATAAAGCTTTAAAGTTTAGAGTGTTGTTTGAAGTATTTGCCTGTTGGTAGCCCCAGCTAACGAAAACGTAACATGCTTTATAAAAAAAGTCCCGTAGCCAAGGGCTACAGGACCTTAAAAATCTATGATTCTACCTGCTAGAGGTGAATTACTTCATCATATGCTGCAGCGGCAGCTTCCATTACGGCCTCAGACATAGTTGGGTGTGGGTGAACCGCTTTGATGATTTCGTGGCCAGTAGTCTCAAGTTTACGTGCTACTACCACCTCTGCAATCATATCAGTTACATTAGCCCCGACCATGTGGGCACCTAGGAACTCACCGTACTTAGCGTCAAAGATAACTTTGACAAAACCATCAGCCTTGCCAGAAGCCTTCGCCTTACCAGAAGCAGAGAACGGGAATTTACCCACTTTTACTTCATATCCAGCCTCTTTGGCCTGAGCTTCGGTTTGACCCACAGAAGCCACTTCAGGCTGACAATAAGTACAGCTAGGGATATTGTTGTAATCGATTGGCTCGACGTCCATGCCTGCGAGTTTTTCAACGCAAATGATCGCTTCGTGAGAAGCAACGTGTGCGAGGGCGGGCCCTGGGATCATATCGCCGATGGCGAAGATGCCAGGAACATTGGTGCGATAGAAATCATCAACCGTTACAAGGCCGCGATCCATCTTGATGCCCAAGGCTTCGATACCTAGGTTTTCAACGTTTGCCACAACTCCTACGGCAGAAAGTAAGATATCAGCTTCAAGCTTTTCTTCGCCTTTTTTGGTTTTAACCGTTGCGCTAACGCCTTTGCCAGAAGTGTCAACACTGGTTACTTCGGCATTGGTCATGATCTTGAAGCCCTTACGCTTGTAGAGACGCTCCATCAAAGTAGAAACCTCTGCATCTTCCCGTGGGAGGATTTTAGGTAGATACTCAACTACGGTTACTTCTGTGCCCATAGCTTGATAGAAGTACGCAAACTCCATCCCGATCGCCCCGGAACCCACGACTATCATTGATTTTGGCTGCTTAGCCAAAGTCATCGCTTCACGATACCCGATGATTTTTTTACCGTCGATTGGCATGCTTGGGAGTGAACGAGCTCTTGCTCCCGTAGCTAAAATGATGTTTTTGGCAGCGTATAATTCTTTTTTGCCTTCTGCATTTGTAACCTCTACCTGTTTTGTAGGAGTAACACGACCAGTACCTACAATGGTATCAATCTTGTTTTTGCGGAAGAGGAAGTTGATTCCTTTGCTCATGCTGCCAGCCACGTCGCGGCTACGGCTGACCACAGCCCCAAAATCATGAGAAGCCTTGCTGACCTTTAGACCATAATCTTCGGCATGGTTGAGGTATTCATATACTTCTGCGCTCTTTAGCAATGCTTTAGTTGGGATACAACCCCAGTTCAAACAAATACCACCAAGTTCTTCACGTTCTACACAGGCTACGTTCATGCCAAGCTGTGCGGCGCGAATCGCTGCTACATACCCTCCAGGGCCACTACCTATTACGATCAGATCGTATGATTTTGCCATAAGTATTTAAATGATTCTTTTCCTTTGGATTAGATTCGAATTTTCGAGCCGCAATTTAGGAAAAATGTCTCAATCAGTATTCGATTTTTGTGCTACCTTTGTTTTAGGATAGAACACTCACATGCTGCAACATCTGCATATCCGTAATTACGCTTTATTTGCTGAGACCAATGTCCGTTTTGGTAACGGTCTCAACATACTTACCGGTGAGACCGGTGCGGGTAAATCACTTTTAGTCGGAGCCTTAGGCTTGATCAATGGCAAACGTGCCGATAACTCAGTCGTTTTTCGTGATGGCGAAAAATGCGTGGTCGAGGCTACATTTGGCTCACTTTCGCCCTCAGTTAAAGGAAAACTGGCCAGCTATGAAGAATTTGATCTCGATGGTGAAGAATTACTTATTCGCCGAGAAATCAATCCTTCGGGTAAGTCGCGTGCCTTTATCAATGATACTCCAGTGGCGCTGACGGTCCTAAGGGAAGTTAGTAGCCTTTTGGTAGACATGCATTCCCAGCATGAAAACCAACAATTGGTTTCTCATGACCAGCAGCTCCTCCTGTTAGACGCCTATGCCGGGACTACCGAAAAAGTCCAGGCCTTTGGGCAAAAGCTCAAATCCTGTGAGCAATTGCAACAGGAGATTCGTTCGCTGAAAGCAAAAGAAAAAGAAGCCTCGGACAAACTTGCCTACTTAAAATTCCAAATTGAAGAATTGGAAGCTGCCGGCATCGAAGCAGAGGAAGAACATAAGCTAGAGCAAGAACTCAATCTGTTGCAAAACTCTGAGCAGGTACGAGAAGCTTTAGGTCAGGCTACAGAAGTGCTTTATAATCAGGAACTTTCTCTCTACGAACAACTAAGTGAAGTCTTGGAGCCTTTGGCAAAATTAGCCAATGTCAATCTGCAGATTAGTGAGACCACGACCCGCCTGCAAGAGATGCGGGAGCAGATGAAAGAGGACGCTTTTGCATTGCAAGAGCTTTTGGAATCGGTTGAATCTGATCCTGAAAGGCTGAGCTTTATTGAAGAAAGGCTTGCTGTTTATCACAAGCTGAAACTCAAATATGGTGTCAACTCAGGCGAAGCCTTGATGACTGAATATGAAAAGCTAAAAGCGGAGCTTAATCAGTATGGTTCTTTAGAGGACCGCATCGCGGAACTAGAAATCGAATTCGCTGAAAAGCAAAAAGGCATCATCGTCGATGGCCTTGTCATTGAAGAGAAGCGTTTGGCGGCTAAGCCAAGACTAGAAGATAAAATCCATACGCTCTTGCGAGAAGTAGGTTTTGAAAAGGCTGTCTTCTCCGTAATCGTAGAACGAAATACTGTCTCCGAATCTACTTGGGAGTTAGATGGCGCTGCTATTAAACCTATTAGCAGTGGCCTCAACAAGGTTTATTTCCAGATGCGGACCAATCCGGGTATGCCCGCAGGACCACTTTCTCAAATAGCTTCAGGAGGGGAGATTTCACGCGTAATGCTAGCCATAAAATCTGCTTTGGCGGAAAAATCTGAATTCCCAGTCTTGATTTTTGATGAGATTGATACCGGTATCAGCGGTGAAATCGCCAATAAGGTGGGTACGGTGATGCAAGGTTTGGCTGATCAATTTCAAATCTTGGCCATTACGCACTTACCTCAGATTGCCGCTAAAGGACATAAGCATTACCAAATCTTCAAACGCGTAGCCAATGATCAAACCACCTCAGATGTGGTCGGACTTGATCACGAAGCTCGCATATTAGAATTGGCCAAAATGCTTTCTGGCGAAACCCCAACGGAGTCCGCCCTTCGCAATGCCGCTGAACTGATCGGATAAGCTAAGCTACTTGATGCTGTTCCAGATGTCGAGATAGATTTTCCACTCGCCTTCGATCTTCTTCCAGACGATCACATATTTACCGCGCCAACTCCTGCTTTCTCCATTATCTAGGGTAGTGGTGCCTTCATAATAGCCAAAATCATAGGCTTCGTCTCCCATGATCTTGATTTCGCTAGGCGTGATTTTATGATGGGAGGTGCGATAACCTTCACCCGGAGTCCAATATTTTTGGACGGCTTCTCTGCCAGAAATGATATCTACATCATTAGGAAAGATTTTGGCGTCTTCGGTATAAGCAGCTGCAATCGCTTCAGCATCCCCAGCCATGACTGCTTCTGAAAACTCAGCCACTAAAGCCAAAATGGTTTCTATTTCTTTTTCGTCGCCTGTGTAGGTTTGACTTTGTACTGTAAAGCTGGTAGCGAGGAAAGCGAGGAGGATAAAGTAGTATTTCATGTTGAGTAGTATTGGGTTTCTCCGCTGCGCGGAACGATTATGCTTGGAACTGCTTTGGGGTGATTTAGGAGGGTAATGGGATTGCCCTTTCATCCATAGCGTTGGTCAGTGGACCTTTTTCATTTTCCCGCTTAACGGAAGGCTTGTCTCTCAAGTTGCTTCGACGGGGCTCAGCATGACGTTAAGAGAATCCCCTTGTCTTCCCGAGCGCTAGTCGAGGGATCTTTGTCTTTTTTCCCGCTGCGCGGAACGCTTGTCCTTCATTTGCTTCAGTGGGACTCAGTATGACAATGATTTAATCTCTCTGTCATCCCGAGCCCCAGTCGAGGGACCTTTAGTATTGGCTACCCGCCGTCAGGCAGTACGAGATAAGCGTTCTGCGAAGCAGTAAAAAAAGCCTAAAAAGAAAAAACCCCTCGGGTACTAAAAAGGACCTAAGGGGCACACACAACTCTAACGCTTTATTCTTAAGATGTTACTCTTTCAACTTTGAGAGTTCAGAGATTGTTTCTGAACTACATATTGAAGTAAAGCCCATATTTACTTAAATGCATCTTTTTTCGCTGAACGGAGGATTTTCTTCGACAAAAGACCAGTGAGTTGCTGTTAACGACCTTTGACCATGTGGGGGAGTTATTGAGAGGTGTAGGGTAGGACTTGGTCGAAAAAAGTAACTTTAGGGGTCTTAAATACAATAAGACCGCAAATTTCACTCGTTAATAAAAGCTATTTCCTCAGGATTTTCGGTATTTTTAACCTATGACTCAATTCCCCCTTACGTCTAATCGTCTAGCCCAAAACCGTGTCTTCGTTCACGTTTTGTTTTGGTTGGGGTATCTAGTCTTCTTTGCTTTGATCAATAGTGGGGGAGGGGAATTTACCGAATCCTTCGTTTATGAGCTGATTATGCTGCCTACCAAACTGATGGTGGTTTATTTGACGCTCTATGTCTTAATCCCGCGCTTTTTGCTTGAGCGACGATATTGGCAGATGGCCCTTTTGCTGATTGCCTTATTAGGGATTGCCGGAATCGTGCAGCGGACTATTGTTTATTATGTAGTCTATCCGATCGAGTATCAAGACCTCGCGTTTGGCTATGGACCCTATTGGGCGACGGATAAACTCTTTAAGCATATCCTACAAATCAGTTTTGTGCTTGTGGTGGCTTCTGCGGTTAAGATTCAGAAATATTATTATCATTTCGATCAGGCCTCAAAGGCCTTAGAAAGAGAGAAGCTGGAAGCAGAGCTTAATTTCCTCAAGGCTCAGATCCATCCCCACTTCCTTTTTAACACACTCAACAACTTATATTCTCTCACGCTCAAAAAGTCAGATCTCGCCCCAGAAGTGGTTTTGCGATTGTCTGGTCTAGTCAATTACATGCTTTACGATACCCGCTCCCAGAGAGTCGCGCTATCCAAAGAGGTGGAAAGTCTACACCATTATATCGCCCTCGAAAAGCTGAGATACGGCTCTAGTTTGGAAATCTTATTTGACGTTACGGGTTTGATAGATTCTGCTCAGATTGCGCCTATGCTACTTTTGCCTTTTGTAGAAAATAGCTTTAAGCATGGCGTAAGTGATGAAATTGAGGATAAATGGATCACCATCCACCTCAATGTAACACAGGAATATCTAACCTTTAAAGTTGAAAACGCTACTTCTCCCGGACGTATCCCAGGGGAAGAAAAAGATTATACGGGAGGGATTGGCTTGAAAAACGTCCAGCGACGCTTAGAGCTACTTTATCCTAATCGACATGAGCTCAAAATCGTAGATGAGTCTCATTCCTATCTCGTAGTCATGAAAATTTTACTCAATTAGCATGAATATCCGTTGTGTGATAGTGGACGACGAGCCTTTGGCCCTTGATGTGCTCGAATCTTATATCGATAAAATTGATCATTTAGACTTAGTGGCAAGGCTCGACAATGCTGTGGAGGCTTTCAACTTGCTCAACCGCGAAGAAGTTGATCTTTTATTTTTAGATATCCAGATGCCTCGCTTAAGTGGGATCGAACTATTGCGCAATATTTCTAATCCACCGAAGGTGATCTTCACCACGGCATACAGGGATTATGCTTTGCAGGGCTATGAACTGGATGTGATGGATTATCTGCTTAAGCCCATCTCCTTTGATCGTTTTCTCAAGGCCGTCAATAAACTTAATCGTGATCGTCTGACTGAAAATGCACCTCCAAGTCCCGTTTCAAGCTTTGATTCCACGCCTAATAACCAATACGAGGAAGCCTTTTTGTATTTGAAGGCAGACAAAAAGATGGTCAAAATCTTGTTGAAGGATATCCTCTATATTGAATCCCTCAAAGATTATATCAGGGTCAAGACCACCCAAAAAACGGTTACTGCCTATCAGAGGATTAGCTTTATGGAGGAAAAACTGCCTGAAAATCGTTTTATCCGTATTCATCGCTCTTTTATCGTAGCCAAAGATAAAGTTGATGCATTCAGCCCACCTTCCGTAGAAATTGGCGATATTACCTTGCCGATCGGGCGTAATTATCGCAGTGAAGTGTTAAAAAGCCTGAACGAGCAAAATCTGCTAAACGAATAGGCTTTTCATTCCATGCCCTTTATCCAGTCAAATTACCAAGGTCCTCCTTTTTATCTTTTTCATCGCCATTTGGAAACTATTGTGCCCAGTCGCTCGCGCAAGGTCACAGACGTTCGCTATGAGCGGGAACGACTAGAGTTAGAGGATGGAGATTTTATTGATATCGACTGGATCAAAAATGGACATAAACGACTTGTCTTTCTTTCTCACGGCCTGGAAGGAAGTTCGGAGCGGCCCTATATGCAGGGCATGGCCAAAATTTTTAGGGAAAATGATTGGGATGTGCTCGCTTGGAATTGTCGCTCTTGCTCTGGCGAGATGAATCGCCTTCCCAAAATGTATCATCAGGGTGCCACCCCAGATATGCATGCGGTCATGCAACATGCCTTGCAAGATGGTTACGAAGAGATAGTGATGGTGTCTTTTAGCTTAGGTGGAGGGATGACGCTCAAATATTTGGGGGAACAGGCAGCGCAAATTGATGAGCGCATAAAAAGAGCCATGGTAATCTCAGTGCCAGTAGACCTTCCTGCTAGTGTGGAGGTGATGCATCAACCCAAAACCCGCCTTTATCGCAAGTATTTTTTGACTAAGCTTGGCAAGAAGATAAGACAAAAAGCCGCTCAATTTCCGGAAGAGATATCGCTTGAAGGCTTCGATCAGATTAAGAGTCTTTCCGCCTTCGACGAACGCTATACCGCCCCTATGTTTGGCTTTGAAGGAGCAGACCACTACTACGCTAGTGTCAATCCGCGGCAGTTTTTACCCTCCATTGCTATTCCTACCCTGATTCTCAATGCGCATAATGATCCCATACTCGCGCCAGTTTGTTACTCGCCTGAACTGGTCGAAGGTTTAGACAATATTTGGTTAGAGGCCCCTAAGCGAGGAGGCCATGTGGGATTTTTGCAAGCTAGAAATGAATTTACCTATGCTGATGAGCGAGCACTAAAATGGGCTTCTGAACTATGAGTTCAGAATATTATGCCCCATTTTTAGCTTTTTGGTCATCAAATACTTTTCATTGTGCTTATTGGGCTTGATTTCGATAGCCACATTTTCCACTATCTCCAAACCATAACCAATGAGACCTGCTCTTTTACGTGGGTTGTTGGTCATGAGACGCATCTTGCGAACGCCTAAATCTCTAAGGATTTGTGCCCCGACCCCATAGTCTCTTTCGTCCATTTTGAAGCCTAGTTCTAGATTGGCTTCTACAGTATCCCGCCCATTTTCTTGTAGCTTATAGGCCTTAAGTTTGTTGAGCAGGCCAATACCACGACCTTCCTGCAACATATAAAGCACTACTCCTTTCCCAGCTTGGTCCACCATTTCGAGTGCACGTTCAAGCTGTGGGCCACAGTCGCAGCGGCAGGAACCAAATATATCTCCAGTAACGCATGAAGAGTGAACTCGTACCAAAATGGCTTCCTCGGGTTCCCATTTGCCTTTGATCATTGCCAAATGAAGATCGCCTGTATTGAGTTGACGGTAAGCCACCATTTCGAAATCTCCATGCTCAGTTGGCATTTCTACATCGATTTCTCTTTTGATTAGACTTTCTTGTTTCAGCCTGTAATTGATCAAGGCCTCAATCGTGATGAGTTTCAAATCAAATCGATCTGCCACTTTACGCAGATCTGGTAGTCTTGCCATGCTGCCGTCTTCGTTCATGATTTCGACAATGACTCCGGCCGGTTGTAGGCCTGCAATCTTGGCTAGATCGATAACGGCTTCGGTGTGGCCTGCTCTTCGCAGAACGCCTCCCTTCATCGCTTTGAGCGGGAAGATATGCCCTGGACGGCTAAAATCTTGAGGACTAGAATTAGCGTCTAACATCGCCATCACCGTGCGTGAGCGATCTTGAGCGCTGATGCCGGTGGTATTTCCTTTACCCTTATAATCAACAGAAACAGTAAAAGCAGTTTGGTGTAGGTCAGTATTTTTGCCAACCATTAAATCTAGGCCAAGGGCTTCGCAGCGTTCCTCCTCTAGAGGTACGCAAATTAGCCCGCGACCATGGGTGGCCATGAAGTTGATGATTTCAGGGGTTGCAAATTGGGCGGCAATCACAAAGTCTCCCTCATTCTCACGATTCTCATCATCCACTACGATCACCATCTTACCTTGGCGTATATCCTCTAGGGCTGATTCAATACTGTCTATCTTGATTTTCTCCATTGCTTATTTCTGTTTCGCAAGTTACAAAAAAGAGTGGGCAAGCCTAAGCTGCTATTAATCACTTCTTGCATCCGCAACTTGGGATTTTAGTTATATGATAAATTTCCTATATTGAACAAAAGGGATTAAATGTTCCTAAAGTTCCTGTATTTTTATTAAAAAATTCGATTTCTCTGGTATGTTTGGTAACTTTGTTTAACTTTTAGTGAAAATACTCTTCACAAATTCATGCAAGCAAAATCCGTCTCACTCGATCGTGGAATCCTAGAAAGAACCGCTGCGAGTCTAAAAGCGATAGCACACCCGGTCAGATTGGCTATGATTGATCTCCTCCGGGACGGGAAACGTTTAAACGTGACTCAAATCTATCAAGCACTTGGTCTTGAACAGGCCGTTGCTTCTCAGCATTTGAGCATCCTAAAAGAAAAGAATATCCTGAGTTCAAAACGTCAGGGTAAACATTCCTATTACTACCTCAAGCATCCTTCGATCCTCGAAGTGATCTCTTTGGTACTAACTACTCATGAAGGTTAAGGTTTACTAGGACTGAAATCCCTTCATTAGAATACTTGAGCTTGCTGGTCCTTCATTGAACAGTAAATCAACAATGGAAAGGTCTGTGCTAAAACCAGCAAATACTTGAGGGTATTCTATTACTTGAAAATTTGATGGCAATTTTTGTCGTCTTGGATCAAACACCCCTCTCCAATCTCCTTCCTCTAACTTTGGCTTAAAGTCCTTATTTCGCGAGATCTCTACTTCTAGCTTTAACTTTTCAAAGCAAAGGCTGATGGATTCTTCTAAGAGATCCACTAAAAAGTCATAGCGTTTTTCGAAGAAAGGGCTAAAACTATCTATGTAATACTCGTAGTAGGGGGAATTTCTATAGGCCGCCTCCCAGCTTCTAAAATGTTGCAACTGCCAGTTTTCGGCATAAGAGATCCTTTTTTCCCTAATTGGCATCCTCGCTCCTCGGCGTTCTACAGGGATGCTTAATTTCATATCTCCATTTGCTCCTTTGATCCACATGCGATTGGTATACTGCTGCTTGCGAAAATGCTGACAAACTTCTAGTTCGATAAAATCGTATTGAGTAGCAGCACTAAACCAAGAGATGGAAGGAAAATATGAAATAGGGAAAACGGGCACTGGGTGGTTATTTTTACGCAATAACGCAATAAACAAGTCCATTAAGCAATCCAAAGCAGTAATTGTCATTGGAGAATGGCGCTAGCCTTTGTTATTTTGTATCAAATAGAACTATTATGAATAGCAAGTTTTTGCTTTGGATACTGACTTTCTGCTTGCCACTGACAGCTTTGGCGCAAGCAAACAATGTCCAATTTTATATGGATGTCTATCGCTATCAAAGTACCTTTAGCGATACGCCCTCGGCTATGATTTATCTTGCCTTAGATGGTAGTTCAATTGGTTATGAACTCAAAGAGGATGGTACCTTTCATCCAGATGCTGGCGGTAGTCTGTCTCTGTTTCGTCTCGTAGATGAAGATACCAACCTAGTCTATAAAGCAAACCTGATTTTTGATTTTCCCGAAGGCCAAGGCCTACCTGATACCACACTGGATAGTAAGCGAACTACCTTACTCAATGATGTGGAACTAAGGTTCATGCCTGGTAAATATATGGCCTTGGCCGAAGTCAAGGATCAAACCGACCCTTCTAGTCCCCAAGCTTTTGTAGTACGTGAGTTTGAAATTGAAAGACTCAACAAATCCGAATTTGGCTTTAGCGACCTAAAATGGGTTTCTCGCAAAGAAAGTCCCAAAGGACGTGGCTTTGGACGAAAAGACTTTCTCCCTATGGTAACCAATGATTATTTCCTCAATCAGGATACCATGCGCTTTTACCTGGAGTTTTACCACACTGATCAGCTGATGGAGGATCGCTTTTACATTCGAAGTGTCATTTATCAAGGCGATCAACGGATCTGGACCACTGTAACGGATGAAGGCCGCAAGGTAGCGCGTTCCTTTAATGCTTATGTAGAAAGTATGTATATCGGGAAGCTTCGCTCCAATACTTACTATCTTCAGGTAGAGCTTTTGGGTTCGGATCTACGGACAGTCAAAACCTATCGCAAAAAGTTTTACGTCTATAACTCACGCTTGGACGCAGAATATGAGGCTACCGTAAATGTCAGTGATCCACAAATCGAAATCTTCAATCAATATAAAGAGGAGGAACTCGATTATTACATCGCTACTTTGATGTACAAAGCTACCGAGCAAGAGAAAAACTTTGCTCGTATCCTCGAAAACTACGATCAGAAGAGAAATTTCATCTACAGCTTTTTCAGTAAACGAGTAAAACGTCAAGAAAAAGTGATTGCTCAATGGAAAGGCCATTTGCTGGCGCTAGACTACGTCAATGAAAACTTTGATTCCTCTCTGCGTGATGGTTGGCAAACCGAACGAGGGCGTGTCTTCCTGCAATATGGTATCCCTAATGATATTGAGCGCTTCCCTGCCGAAACAGGCGTGGTGCCTTATGAAATTTGGCGTTACAATCGGGTAGGGGCTCAGACTAATATTGTCTTTATCTTTTATGATCCGGATTTGGCCCTCAACGAGTATCCGCTACTTCATTCCAACAAATATGGGGAAATCAATAATCCGCGTTGGCGCTCCATGCTAGTGGGTAAAGGGCGTGTTCCTTCTGAGTTGGATTACGAACGTACCGATCCTGGCTTTCCTGATAGTAAATTGAATCTAGATGACAACTAGGCTGCTTTTTGGGCTCCTTCATATTGTTGTCTTTACGCTCAGTTTATTACCATTCTGGCTCCTTTATGGAATCAGTAGGATCTTGTATTTCTTTCTCTACCACATTTTTGGCTATCGCAAAGCAGTAGTTCAAAAGAATTTGGGATTAGCGTTCCCCGATAAAGGGGAAACAGAACTCAAAAAGATCGAGAAGGACTTCTATCTTCATTTTTGTGATCTCTTAGTTGAGACCCTCAAGATCTACTCTCTTTCTGATGCTGGCCTTGCCGAACGCGTCCACTTAGCTGATAGCCCGATCGTAGAAGAAGTAAAGGCGGCTGGCAAAGGCTCTTTTATGTTAGGCAGTCATCAAGGCAATTTTGAGTGGATGATGGCACGGCTAGATTTGTTTCTCGCTCCTGCCTTGCCGACTTATGCGGTCTATACTCCCTTTCGAAATAAAGCCTTTGATCGGCTTATGCGCCGCTTAAGAGAAAAGCGAGGCCTTGAGATGTTGCCCATGCAGAAAGCCCTCACCGCTGCATTGCGTAAGCTTCAAGAACCTTGTCTTTTTGGCATGATCGTAGATCAATCTCCCCATAGAGGTAATCGACTATATTTTACCTCTTTTCTTCATCAGGCGACTGCTTTTCATACTAGCTTTGCTAAGATCGCCCTGCGTACCAAGACCCCTTTATATTTTGCTCGTATGCAAAAGAAGAGCAGGGGGCGCTATCAATTAAGGCTACACAAAATCGAGATTGAGGAGTTCTTAGCTGAGTCAAAAGCAAATATCCATGCTCTGACGGATCGTTATGCGGAACTATTGGAGGAGGATATCAATCGAGAACCAGCCACTTGGCTTTGGTCTCATCGCCGTTGGAAGCATCAGATCCGTAAAGGGGATATGGTCTCCAATAGCCTATGATTTTGGAAGGGCCGAAATCCTGATTATTTTTGTTCAAACCAATTTTAAATCTTTTAGATATGTTCAATTTCGGTGATATGATGGGAAAAATTCAGGAGATGCAAGGTCGCCTGAAGGAAGTAAAGGAGCAGTTGGACGATATATATGTCGAAGCCGAAGCCGGTGGTGGTATGGTGCGTGTCAAGGCCAACGCCAATCGTAAAGTAGTAAAGATTCAAATTGATCCTGATATCATAGATAAGGATGATCCTGAAATCATGGAAGATCTTATCGCAGCAGCGGTAAACAAAGCATTGGACCAAGCTGAGGTGAGAGGTCGTGAAGAGCTAGAAAAAGCTACCAAAGGGATCATGCCCAATATTCCAGGCCTTGATCTAGGCAAATTAGGCTTTGGTGCTTAATGGCAAATACAGCAGTTACCGTCGTAATTCTTAATTGGAACGGCAAGCATTGGTTAGAGAAGTTTCTACCCTCAGTTTTAGCCACCAATTATGATAATATGGAGATTTTGGTCGTTGATAATGCTTCGACCGATGACTCTGTAGATTTTCTCAAATCTCAATATCCGGTTGTTCGGGTGCTGGAACTGGATCAAAATTATGGATTCGCCGAAGGCAATAATCGAGCCCTGCCCGCTGTCCATACGCCTTTATTTGTGCTGCTCAATAGTGATGTGGAGGTGGATCCCAATTGGCTTACCCCCTTAGTAGAGCGGATGGAGTCCAATCCTAAAATCGCAGCCCTACAACCCAAGATCCGCGCCTACGATCAAAAAGATCACTTTGAATATGCGGGCGCTTCTGGCGGATTTATTGATTACCTAGGCTACCCTTTTTGCCGAGGCAGGGTCTTTGACCATCTCGAAAAAGATGAAGGTCAATATGAAACCGCCATGCCTATTTTCTGGGCTACTGGTGCCTGCTGTATGATCCGCAAAGAGGTGGTGGACAAAATTGGCATGTTTGAAGCCGATTTCTTCGCTCATATGGAGGAAATCGACTTTTGCTGGCGAGCTCAAAACATGGGTTACGAAATTTGGGTCGAACCTAAGGGGACAGTTTACCACGTTGGAGGGGGGATGTTACCGCAGGGCAATCCTCGTAAAACCTATCTCAACGCCCGCAATAGTCTCGCCTGCATGTATCGCAATTTGCCCCACGGTACAGTCTTCCCGAGGGTTTTTGCTCGTTTGGTGCTTGATGGGGTTTGGGGCCTGAAGGCTTTGCTAAGCTTCGATTTTGGTACCATAGGAGCCATTTTTAAGGCTCATTGGCATTTCTTTTTTGAACTTTCCAAGTGGCGTAAGTATCGTCGCACTACTTATTCAGAGATAAAACCGACTACCCCTAAACAAGGCTGGCTCAATCAGAGCATCGTCTGGCAGTTTTTTATTCGGCGCACTAAGAAGTTTTCTGATCTCAAGTTTTAGTTTTTTGGCCGCTTCGCGGAACGCTTATCTCCGATATTGAGCGACAAGGCAATGCTGAGTCGCTGACCCAAGCCTACTGCTATTTTACATTTCGAACGAGCCTGCTAAGGCGAGGAGAAATCTCCTTGCTAAGCAAAAGTAAATAAGAGACTTTCTGCATTAAAGGGATTCGAACTAATGGTCTGGCGAAATTCACCCAAATAGGGATAATCGTTCTGCGCAGCAGTGAAAATAAAGATGAAATAAATCCTAACAACGTTATGGGGTTTTCTTCGTTAAAGGCTGAAGGTCCAATACCTCCTCGGCAAATGCGAAACTCTCTTTTCTAACGCTGTCTAAATCTTGGCCAAAATGCCTATTGGGGAAGGCATGATCACCGGCTTCAGCGAAGGCCACTTTACGCTTTTGTTTTCGACTTGTACCCAGTAGCGTGAACATTCTCAACATAGCCGAAATAGAAACCACACGATCTCTGAAGTTTTCATTTTTGAAATAATAGCCCATAAAAACCGGGGCTTTGATCTTGCGGAAGACTTCTGGACGCATGGTTGCCCTTATCAAGCGCTGCAGGGCCAACAATGCCTCTTCTCGGTATTTGCTATCCCAATATTGGTTACGGGTTCGTTTGATGATGTAAGGGCCTTTATTCAGTATACTCACCAATTGCTTACCCCATGGACCATCAATCCAATTCATCAAGGGGTTTGCCACCCGAATATTGGGTGAGAAGCAAATCAGGCCGGCAATATCTTGAGGATAGCGACTCGCCAGCCATAGCATCAGAGTGCAGCCTGTGGAAGTTCCCATCAAGATCACTTTTTTACCTAGCATCTTGCCTATCTCGAGGGCTTCAATGGCATTGTCGAGCATGCCCTCTGGGCTCAGATCCACCATGGCGTCCGGATCGCTAAGGCCATGCCCTGGCATACGGTTGAGGTATAAATTACAAGCATACCGCTTCGCAAACTCACGATGCAAGGGATCACCCTCTCCCTGACTAGCCGTAAAACCATGGAGATATACGATGCTGTATTCGGTAGCTTGTCTTTGGTTTTGATACCAAACAATCCGAGCTTCATTGTCAGGTCGGATAGGGAGAGAAGATTCTCTTTTGGATAGCCAGGGATCTAATTGCTCGGCTGTAAGTTGGAGGTCTAAAGGCGGACGTTCAATCACTACTTTTGGAGGCCGAGGACCGTAAAAATAAGCAGCAAATAAAAGGGCAATTACCGTCAATAAGACCAACCAGAGCATATATATTGCTTAATTCTCGCTAGGCAAGCCAGCGTTTTTTTCTTCTTGGCCGGTAATATAGTAGTAGTAGAGGCAAAAATCCTCGTATTGGGCTAGAATGTTGGCTAATCGGGATGGCTTGCTTGCGTCTTTGGGCTTGTCCTAGGCTAGATGGAGCATAACCATATTTGGTGAAATCTGCAAAGTCCTCATACTTGATCCAGATAAATCCATCATTGCCCCATTGGGTTCCCCAACTATTCATTAGTTGGAAAGCACCCCCATATTTCTCGTTGTCGTAGGCTACTACCACCAAGGCATGCCCAAAATAATTTCGAGTATGGGCGGATTCTGTGCGACGCCAGAGATTTTTGTTTTCTGCATGCTCAAAAGAAGGGGTACAGTTCATACCAATGATAACTGGTTGTCCTTGAGCGATGGCGTATTTGACTGATTGAATTTTTTCGTTGGCTCGTGCGTCTCGGTAGAAGAGACGGCTGTATCCGCCAATTTTGTATCGTCTGGCGTTGGAATAGTCTTTTGAATATAATCTATTGACACAGGTTTCCGGAACTTGACGCTTCAAGGCGGCGCCTTGTTGTTCCATACTAGCTAGAGCCGCTTCGATGCTCACAGCTTCGTTACAGCTCCGACTTCTGCTAATCAATTTATAGGTAAAGGAAGGGGAAAAGGCATAATGTTGAATCACGTTTTTTTCTCTGATTCCCTTCTCTTGGGCAAAGAGGATAGTTCGTGCCCCATAAGCAACAGCCCAGCCAACACAATTGTTGTAGTGTCCTTGGTCCTGCGGACGAGGAGCGTACTGCTTTAAAGAAGCTCTACTAGCGATACGAGCCCCTTGAGGGGCAGTTTGCAAAGGGATTTTTTGGTATGCCTCATCATCCATTAATAGGCCGCCAGCAGATTGCTGGGCGAAAAGACTAAAGGGCAAAAGAAAAAGGCTTAGAAGGAGAGCAGATCGATTCATAAAGTAGGGCGATTTCCTGTTTGAAAACGAATTTGCAGACTTGGAAAGTATAAGCTTTTCTTAAATTGTGGCCTGTTAATGTTAAGCTATTATGGAGATTCGAAAACTACTTATTTGTCTAATTGTACTGATTATCTGCCTTAGAGTTACGGCTCAAGATAATCCAAGCCGCTGGACAGTGGAGGATGTCGTGAAACAAACCTCAGTATCCAGTCCTCAATTTTCACCAGATGGTAACAGCCTTATTTGGCTCCATCGTCGACCCTCTAAGAAGAAGGATCGTTTTGTTAATGACCTCTGGCTCACTCGATTGGATGCATTGAAAGGACAAAAATGGCCAAGTATTCAATTGACTCGCTCTGAGGATTCGGATAATAGTCCTCATTTTTCTGCCGACGGCGAACGCATCTACTTCCTTTCTTCCCGAAAAGGCGGTAAAACTTTATGGGCAATGAGTGTGTATGGAGGCGAAGCCTTTGCCGTAGACTCGTTCCCCGCAGGGATCTCTTCCGTAAAATGGCTGGATGATAACACCCTTACTTTTGTCGCTAGCGAAGGCAAAACCTTGCGGGAGCAAGAACTAAAAAAGAAAAAGGATAATGTAGTAATCGTCGAGGACTCCGCACATATGTCAGTGAGACGGATTTTTGCCTACGATCTTAAGAAGAAAGAGGTACGACGTCTTACCGATAATCAATTTCCTGTTTCAAGTTATGCCGTTTCTAAGGACGGAAATTGGATAGTAAGCAGACACATTCGTTCGCCACATTATGCTTCCGATGGCAAACCTGAACCCTGGTACTTTTTGTGGAACTTGAAGGAGGGAAGCAAGGAAAAGATCTTAGAAGGCTATCAAGACCCTGGCAGCTATGAATTTACGGCAGATAATAGTGGGTTTTATTTTCGGGCTACACAATCTTCTTTGCCTGAGTGGGGAGGAGCCGGAATTAGTCTGCTTCATTTTTTCAAGCTAGCGGATAAAACCGCCTCTCAGATTGACTTAGATTGGGATTGGGGCTTAAGTGGGGGCTATCGCCTATGGGGCAATGATTTGTTCCTACAACTGGCCAATGGCCCCACCAATAAGATGATGCACCTCAAAAAAGAGGCTGATGATTGGAGTTTAAATCCTGTAGATGTGGGGAGTTTGACAGATCGCTGCAATGTGATGGCGGTTTCTAAAGATGGCAAGCAAGCTGCCTTTGCCTATTCCACTGCCTCCGTTCCAACACAATTTCGCGTTGGGCGGATAGCCCAAGGAAACCAAACCACTATCTCAGAAGGACGGGTGTTTGCCGATATCAATAAGCATCTCGCTAAAAAACAAATGGCCAAAACCGAAATCGTCCGCTGGACTGGGGCTTTAGATGACGAAATCACGGGCATGCTCTACTATCCGCATGACTATGATTCGACGCGTAAATATCCTTTGATTGTGGCGATTCACGGTGGTCCCACCGGAGTAGATATGGACCGCTGGAGTGATCGCTGGGCCTATTTCCACAATTTGATGGTCCAAGAAGGCTGTTTTATTCTCAAGCCCAATTATCATGGTTCGAGTAATCACGGACAGGAATTTACTGAGTCCATCAAATTCCATTATTACGATTATGAGTTGACGGACGTAATGACCGGGATTGATATGCTGGATAAGGCAGGCAAAATTGATAGGGACTCACTTGGGTTGATGGGTTGGTCAAATGGAGCCATCATTACTACCATGCTTACGGTTAAGTATCCTGATGTCTTCAAAGCGGCTACGCCGGGGGCTGGGGATGTGAACTGGACCTCAGATTATGGTACCTGCCGCTTTGGGGTAACCTTCGATCAATATTACCTGGGCGGTGCGCCATGGGATGATATTGATGGCAAGACCTATAACCAAGTTTACATCGATAAGTCTCCTTTATTTGAGATGGATAAAGTCAAAACACCGACTTTGATCTTCCACGGGAGTGAAGACAGGGCTGTTCCAAGGGATCAGGGCTGGGAATATTATCGTGCCTTGCAGCAAAATCGTCAAGCGCCGGTCCGCTTTTTATGGTTTCCCGGCCAGCCTCATGGTTTGCAAAAGATCACTCATCAAAGCCGTAAAATTACTGAAGAACTAGCCTGGTTTAGGCAGTATCTGTTTGGCACCTACGAAGCCCCCAATGAAGCTTTCAAAAAGGGTAGTCCTCTCTATGCACTGTTAGAAAATCAAGCACCTGCGCGCAATGAGGATGGTTTTTATGGAAAAACGGTCAAAGGAAAGCTCATTCCTGAGGTAGTAAGTGTCAAAGTAGATTCTATCTCTATTGGGCGTTTTGAGTTAACCAATGCTCAATACCAAGCCTTTGATAAGAAGCATAAGTTTCCTCTTGCGGAAGCCAATTATCCTGTAGCGAATCTCAGCGGAAGGCAGACATATGCCTACTTGACTTGGCTCAATAAACTCACGGGTCAAACTTATCGTCTCCCCAATGCGGCAGAGGCAAAAGCCTTGCATAAAATCGCTCGTAAAGTAGCCGCAAAGGAAAATAGTCTCAATCGTTGGGCTGGCTATAAAATCACCCCAGCGGAAATCAGTATGTTAGAGGAGAAATTTTCAGACTTGGCGCCCGGCCGCCTATTACAAAATGTGGGTACCTATTCTCCAGCAAAGGTTGGGGAAGCTCAGGTATACGATTTAGGGGGCAATGTAGCTGAGATGACGATGGATGGTGCGAGTTATGGATATAGCGCTTATGACTATGTTGATAGCAAAGACCCCGCAGTAAGTCCAAAATTAATCGGCCTGCGTTTGATTAAGGAATAGTTTGGGTCCCTTCGGGCAAAACTTCCAATAATCGGACTGGCCCCAATAAGCCGGCAGCTTGCAGACTCCACTCTTGGTCTGCGAACTGTCGGTATTCTTTTTCGCCTCTGTTCGCTTGATTGAGGAAATGATTTCGCTGGGAAGGACTAATCCAGATTTCGACCGCATTCCAGCCCGGCTTTATTTTGTGGGTACACTCTATCACAAAAGGGCGATAGGATAAGCGACCCAATGGCTCTGTATTTAGATAGACATCAGCGGTCTGATAAAGCTCTCCCAAATCTAAGACATAGCGGAAGCCTTCTAAGGTATCTTGCAGGAAAAACTCAGCCAAATAACGTCCTTCTGCGGCAGTATAGCGTAAGTGATCTTCCTCTCGCCAATCAAAAAATACGGAGTCGTTCCGCTCAAATCGGCCTGTTTTGCTGCTCTTTATATCCGGAACTAGTAATTCCCAATTCTGTAATTCATGCAAGATGGTGCGAGAACTTTGGGCGAGGAAGAAGGGTAGAGGGCTGCCTTGAGTAAGGCTATCTTCTTCGAAGAACGCTTGTTCGCTGCAGAGCAAAAACATCGATCCATAAGCTGGTAAATAGCCCAAAAGGTCTTGCTCTGGCTTATAGTCTGCCGCATACACTTTGCCATTTTGAGGATCTAGCCAATAGGCGTGTTTTATCCTAGAAGGCAGCTGCAAGCGAAAATATCTTTCTTCATCACTTTGATTAGCCAAAAAGCTGAGGAAATTCCCATCCTCCAAGGCTCTTAATTGATAACGGAGAAAAGGATAGTTTCCCGCATAGCGTAAGGGACGCTCAACCCTGATGCGTTGCAAATGATTGCGCAAATCAGCTGGATTATTCAATTCTCGGCCTGCCTGTCTTTGTCGCATTATCCTAGCGATGGCAAGGTCTCGATTCTGAAAATCATAGAAACCCGCTTGCTCAAGTGGAGGCTCACCATAGATAATCAGAGGTGCTCCTAAATTAGCGAGAGAGTCTAAGTGTTGGGCGCTAGCATAAGAAATATGAGGCGCATGAGACAAGATCAGATAAGCATACTTCTGTTCCCCTATCGTCCAAAAACCATCCTCCCAACGGGTGGATTGTAAAATTGCATCATTACACCAATCCCAGTTGATCCCCTGATTTTCTAGCATTTCCAGCATGGTGGCTGTTTTTTTATACCATGCTGCATGAGGTATGGGAGCTTTGGTGCCCTGTCCGGTAACGCTTAGCCCCTCCCTTGCCATTGGTGCCTCATCCCAAGGGGGCAAATCACCATTAAAGTAAGTCTCTTCGTAGCCTTCTATCTCTGAAAAGGTGCTAGGAAAGCCCAAAAACGGATAGTAGACCAAGGCCTCGGCCTGTGGTTTTCCCTGTTGTAATAGATACTGGCACCGGCTTACGTATTCATTAAATTTGCCAAGATGGGGCCAAATGCTGTGCTCAGAACTAAAGTTCCCAGAATAATTTGCCTGTTGATTATGAGGACTTGCGTATGGAAACCAGCCTTCCTGCCCAAAATCTTCCTTTGCCCAAGGGTAGGGGGTACCGTGATAAACCAATTGGTTAACTCCCGAAAGAAAGAGTTTATCCGTCGCTACTTTGAGTTTTTGAGGGGAACTGGTGTAGGCTTTTTGCTTGTGAGCAAAACTCTCCGCACTTACCAGTGGACGATCATATAAGTGAGCACCTGAGCTAATCAGTTTTAGAAACAACTTACTGCCCCCCGCATAATTTTGTTCTAGCTCTGGTATGCTACTTAATCCTGCAGCTTTGATTAGGTCTATATCGAGACCGTAGGCTTGTGATCTAAAATAATACCCCTGAGATTCTGCCCACACTTTACTGTTGTGAACACTGTTGGCTATCAGCAAATCTGAAACAGTTTTTTGATAGTCGTATTGAATCCGCTCATCGATTGAAGTCAATGAATACATAGAGGCCCGTGGCCATCTAAGCGCGTCATATAAGTGATTGTCAGCACCAGGTACCGCGATTGTGGGGAGATAGGGGGTGAGATCATAACCTCTAGTGAGCTCAAAATGCTCGAACATTTCTTGGCTGTAGAGGCGTTCTGCTTTTAGCTTGTAATCATCCTTGAAGATACCTCTTATGCTATTATGCTGAAAACGAAGCCTTCCAGATTCATTTTTATAAAGTGTATTTAGCTGTGAAGCAATCCGAGCCGAATCTAAGGGATTTACCACAAATCCGGGGTCTGCACTAGCACTATGGACTGGGCGTTCCCCATTGGGGCCCGCATAAACTGAAATGATTTTCCAATATCCTTTGGGTGCGTTCCAAAGAACTTGATTACGCTCATCCACCAAATCAGTCAGTATGAAGAGGGAATCAGGATCTAAAACGACTTGATCGCTTAAGTTCATGGGGTTTAGAGAGCGTTTGCCAGCTCGAGGTTTCGCCCCAATCAAGGCTATCAAACGTAAAGCTCCCTGATGAAATCCAAGCAGATTCCTGTCTTCCTCCTCTTCCAGCAGCGCATTGATATAATAGCTATTGGGTATTTCCGCTCGCGGAACGCTTATCTCTACTACTTTGCCACCGAGGATTTGAGATTCGCCCCCAAAGAGAGATTGGAGGTTGCCGTTGAGGTTGATATGAGGTCCTCCGCGTTGCTCACGCGCACCAAGGATCAGAT
>CAZHOC010000003.1:0-27471 GCA_964534295.1 uncultured Bacteroidia bacterium
CCAACATCAACGTGAATAATGATGAACTCCTTACTAGCGAAAACCTAAAACTCTATCCAAACCCAGCCAAGGAGCTGATAAATGTAGAATCACCATCGACCCTGATCGAAAGCGTCCGTCTAATCACGCTCCAAGGAGAGACTGTCATCATCGAATCTCCTATAGCTCACCGCTGGCAAGGAACACTCTCTGGGCTAGCAAGCGGCCTATACATGATCGAAATACGTACTGCAAAAGGGATTTACCGAGAAAAAATTGTGATCCGTTAATTCACAGGCCTCCATACTTCATTGACTTCCTCAATGAAAGCGAGCAGCTCCCTGCGACCTCTACCTTTGACCGCCGAGGTAAACCACATGGCAGGGAGTTGCTCCCATTTTTGTAGTAAGGCATTACGAAAGGCTTTTTGATTGGCGTGGGCTTGCTTCTGGGTGAGCTTGTCTGTCTTAGTAAACACTATACCAAAAGGGATTTCTTTGACGCCTAGAAACTCAATAAACTCAAGATCAATCTTTTGGGGCTTCAATCGGCTGTCTACCAAGACAAAAAGATTCATCAAACTTTTGCGATCCAGTACATAGTCGGTGATCATTTTGCCAAAGCCCGCTCTTTGGGTCTTGGAAACCTTGGCATAGCCATAACCGGGCAAATCTGCGAGATACCATTCCTCATTGATCAAGAAATGATTGATCAATTGCGTCTTACCGGGAGTGGAACTAGTCTTAGCCAGGCTTTTGCGTTCGACAAGGGCGTTGATCAAAGACGATTTCCCAACATTAGAACGCCCAACAAAACCGTACTCAGGATAGTTAGGTTCTGGTAGTTGGTCGAATTTCGCGCTACTCTTGACAAATTTGGCCGAATGAATTTCCATCTGGCAAAATTAGCCACAATTCTGCGTAAATTTGCAGAAATTATTGAAACCTCGAATTGTAGGTTGATTGAGAGCACATTTGAACCCTCATCAATTTACCGTTCAACAAATAATTATACTCTTGAGTGTAACCCCATACAAGAATCCTGAAGCTTCTAAAAGAGATCAAGTAGAGGAGATGTTTGACAACATCGCTCCTAAGTACGATCTCCTCAATCGACTCATGTCCGCAGGGGTGGATATCACTTGGCGCAAAAAGGCCATTAAACGCTTAGCGCCTTATTCTCCCAAGCGGGTAGTAGACATTGCTACTGGTACTGGTGATTTTGCCATCGAAGCTGCGAAGCTCAAACCAGAAGAGATCATTGGAATTGATATTTCTAATGAAATGCTTCGCGTTGGTCGCGAGAAAATGGTCAAGAAGAATCTCGACAAACTCATTGATATGCGCAATGGGGATTCGGAAGCCCTTGATTTAGAAACTAATTCCGTCGATGCGATTACGGTAGGTTTTGGTGTGCGTAACTTTCAAAATCTTCGCAAGGGCTTAGGTGAGATTTTACGTGTCTTGAAGCCCGGTGGAGCGGTAGCGATCTTAGAACCATCTTTCCCTACAAGTTTCCCGCTAAAGCAGCTATTCGCCTTCCATTTTCGGGTATTGACGCCCCTTTTGGGTAAGATCGTTTCGGGCGATAACTCTGCCTACACCTATCTCCCAGAGTCCGTAAAGGCTTTTCCCAATGGCAAAGAGTTTACTGATATCTGCGATGAGGTTGGGTTTAGCAAAGCGGAATATGTACCCCTTACTTTAGGAATGTGCTCTATGTACATTCTCGAGAAGTAGCGAAAATATTGCCTATTAATTTAGGCGCATGATATTGTTATTGCTTCCCGTCAAGAGTTTTTCTCTTGCTGGGGAGCATTTTTTTGGCTCCCGAAAGCTTTCGGGACGCGGAACGCTTAGCCGATTAGGGATAAACGTTCTGCGCAGCAGTAAAGAAAATTTAAAGTTCCCTCGGTTAGCGCTCGGGATGACAGAGAGTGATTCATTTTCAATTGGAGGTAGGTGTAGCGTGCATGCCACACCTACTGATAAGCGTTCTGCGCAGCAGTAAACCCCAAAGCGCTACTCAAATACTATCGAAAGACTGTCCTAGAGCAAATTCTCATAATCATCAGCCATTGCAAATCAATCAGCCTCTCATATGCTTGCTCCTGGTAATTGTTTTGGGCAATACACAGGCAGTTAAGGCTCAATATTATGGCAACCATCCTTATGACGCCCCTTTCTTTAATCTTGGCTATACGCTGGGACTTAGCTACAATGCGCTCAATCTCAAGGAGCAAATCAATGTCTGTGATCGGGGGGCATGTCTCAATCGGATCGAGCCAATCCCGCGTTTAGGATTGAATTTTGGACTGATCACCAATTTTGACCTGCACCCTTTTATCAATCTAAGGGCGATTCCTACCGTATCCCTGGAGCAAAGAGATTTTGAATATCAATTTCGCGGGGTAAGTCGAGATAGTGCCGTCGAGCGAACCATTGAGGCAGCCTACCTTAACATTCCTGTTTTGTTAATGATTCGAGCCAAATATTGGCAGGAAAAGCGCTTTTATGTGCTGACTGGGCCACAATTTGGAATCAACTTCGCTTCGAATAAGCGGGTACAAGACAATCTCAACCTCCTCAAAATAACCACCTTCGACTTCAGTCTAGTCTTTGGGGCGGGCCTTAATTTTTATGGGGACAGACGTAAAGTCTCTCCTGAAATTCGCTACGCGATGGGGCTTCGCAATATCTATGTGCCTGAATTTACAAGCCACGCCACTGCCATTAGCCTGCTTTACAGTCAACAGCTTTCCTTTATTATTAATTTTGAGTAGGCCTCACAACCGTTCGATAAGGCAGACGTTATATAATAAACTTTCTATAGCCAATTGAAGAAATAATATTCTTTTTTGCTCGTTAGTTTTCTGTATCACATCTGGGGCACCCACTAATCCATTATTTATCGTTTAAGCTTTACTATTCCTCAATCAGCCTTCTAATGTTTTCCTAATCAAATTAGGGAAGTAAGAATCTGACTTAGGACTGCTTTTTGCATTAATGTTTTGAAATAGACAAGTTTGTAGAGTTTATTTCAACAAAAAGCTATTATTTGGGAGTTCATAATATCTCTCACGTGTAATTTACTCTTGTTAGGTACTTTTTATGCGTAGCAAACGATTTTTTTTCTTAGCGAGTTTTCTCACGGCCTTTCTCCTCAGTATGCAGCCTGTACAGGCTCAGTATTATGGTAAACACCCTTGGGATGCCAAATTCTTTAATCTTGGTTTTACCATGGGTCTCAATTATAATGCTTTGAACCTCAAGGAGCAGGTTGATATATGTGAGAGAGGAGTCTGCCTCAATCGGATTGAACCAATCCCTCGCATGGGGCTCAGCATGGGGATTATCTCCAATTTTAACTTGCACGAACACGTCAATTTGCGATTCATTCCTACGGTTTCACTTGAGCAGCGAGACTTTGACTACTTTTTTCAAGGTGCTGATCAGGATAGTGTGATCCAGCGAAAAATAGAGGCCTCCTATCTCAATCTCCCTTTACTATTCATGTTTAGAGCGCGCTATTGGAAGCGAAGTCGCTTCTATGTGGTCACTGGCCCACAATTTGGGATCAACTTTGGCTCAAACAAGAAGGTAAGAGACGATCAAAACCTCCTCAAGATTACTACTATGGATTTCAGTATGGTCTTTGGCGCAGGCTTAAACCTTTATGGAGATCGTATCAAACTCTCACCAGAGATACGCTACTCGATGGGGCTAAGGAATATTTACGTGCCCGAGTTTACCAGTCATGCGACGGCGATCAGTTTGCTATACAGCCAACAATTGTCGCTCATCGTCAACTTTGAATAAGCGCCTTTAGGCTAAGATATTTAACCTCTCGTCCTTGGGCGGGAGGTTTTTTCGTAAGGAACTCCTGATAAATTTAGGATTTGGAAGGATTAGGCAAGTAAGAGATGTTTTTGACAAGCTGATCTAAGACTTATTTCCTAAATTTCTCCAAGGAACCAGGGCTCTATGAATAATCTACTGCAGAATTATATCCAATGTGATGGGATGAAGATTGCTGCCTCTGTATTTACCGATGAAATAGAGGAGCACCCGATATATTTCATTGCAAATTATATGCTATATGTGGAGAGTGGCACCCTCCAAATTAGTCTTGAGGATCGGGCTTATACCATTAAGTCTGGTGAGTTTGCTGTTGTCCGTAAACATACCCAGGGGACATTTTCAAAGATTTTAGACCCTGAGACAAAATACTTCAAAGAGTGTGCTTTTGCCTTTCATGATACTTTCATCAAAGAAATTATTCAAGATTTTCCTTTGACAAAGAAAGAGCCTAAGCCGTATGCTGCTGATGATTTAGTTATTTTTCCCAGTCATCCTATCCTTAAAGGCTTTGTCAGTTCAATTCAAGAGTATATCGAAAGCAAAGTAGAGTTGGACAAGGATCTGATTCAACTCAAGACCAGAGAGGCCCTCTACGGACTTTACAAGGTCGAGCCGAAGCTCATTCATATGTTTGATGATTTCACGGCCCCCAATAAGGTGAGTCTTGTCGATTTCATGGAACTCAATTTTACTTATAACCTCACCCTTCAAGAATTTGCCCAATTATCGGGACGTAGTCTGACGAGTTTCAATCGTGAGTTTCGTAAGATTTTTTCTATCACGCCACATAAGTGGATTAAACAAAAACGATTGGAGTTAGCCAATCAGCTACTGAGTCAAACCAATCGGATGGCTTCTGACATTTATTTAGAGGTGGGTTTTGAAGATTTATCCCACTTTAGCCGCTCTTTCAAGAGCTACTTTGGATACAATCCCTCTAGTGTTAAAGCTAAGCAGAACTAAATCGCCAGAATATTTGACAAGTAAATTGGAAGTTTTAGACAAGTGAAAAAGCTGAGAGTCTGTTACCTTTAGGTTATCCGTTATCATACTTTCGAAAATTTCGCCAAATCCAATTATTGATTTGTTTTTATCTCAAACAAAATTAATTTGTGAGTAATCACTTACGGTGTTCTTGATTTGTATCAGCATACACAGCTTTACCTAAGATCTGTCATTATGAAAAAACTTAGCATTTTGGCTTTAACTTTTGCTTTGCTGCTATTAGGCATTGTGGGGATGGAGGCCTTTTCTGGTACTCAACCTTCGGTGAACGATAGTAATCCGCTTGCAGAGCAAGCCAATCCTGAAGCCACTCCATTTGATCAAATGATGGAGGTGATCTCGCACAAAAGATGTGTCAACTGTCATCCAGCGGGGGACCGACCTCACCAAGGTGAGGACAGCCACGTGCATAATTTTAATGTGCAAAGAGGGGCGGATGGACATGGAGTGGTCGCCTTGCAATGCGCTTCCTGTCATCAAGAAGAAAACAATCTAAGTTCTGGAGTGCCAGGTGCTCCACATTGGCATCTTGCTCCCCGTTCCATGGACTGGGTGGGAATGAGCCGTAGCGAAATTGCCCAAGCAATGACAGACCCCCAACGCAATGGTGGTCGTTCTATCGAAGAAATAGAAAAGCATTTAACCGAAGATCCATTAGTTCTTTGGGTTTTTGAACCTGGGGTTAATAATGAAGGTATTCCTCGTGAAAAACCTCCCTTGACCAAAGAAGAATATATCGCTGCCGTCAAAGCTTGGGTTGCAGAAGGCGCTCCCATTCCAACAGAATAAATTAAGACCGACTATTATGAAAATATCTTTTCAAATAAATGGAAAGCCTCAAAGCGTTGAGGTAGAACCTAGCACACCGCTCCTATGGGTGATAAGAGATGTGCTAGATATGAAGGGCACTAAGTTTGGTTGTGGAAAGGCTGCCTGCGGTGCTTGTACAATCCATGTAGACGGAGTCGCGGTGCGTTCTTGTTCCTATGCGGCTCGCTTTGCCGAAGGCAAAAGCATCACTACCATAGAAGGGCTTTCTGATGGCGAAAATTTACATCCTGTACAGCAAGCTTGGATGGAGGAAGTCGTTCCGCAATGCGGTTATTGCCAACCTGGCTTTATGATGGCAACTGCCGCGTTACTAGAAAAAAATCCCAATCCTACCGACGAAGATATTGACAAAAATATCGTTAATGTCTGCCGCTGCGCTACCTACTATCGTATGCGAAAAGCTATTCATCGTGCCGCCGAAATCAAAGCAACTAACTCCTAGCAACGACCAAAGATGAGCGAAAAAGAAACTAGCAAAAAGAAAGGTTTTTCCCGCCGTAAATTCCTCGTGCGTTCTGCCATAGGAGTAGGAGTTATTATTGGCACTGGTTTCGTCGGAAAGGGGCCTTTTAGGCGCTTTATGGCAGGAACCGCCAATACGCTCGAAGCGGGTTACCAAGGGGATACTACTCCAAACTTGTGGTTTGAGGTTACCGCTGATAATCAAGTCATCCTGCATAGCCCCAAAGTGGAAATGGGTCAAGGTACTTTTACAGGCCTTGCCCAAATCGCAGCCGACGAATTTGAGGTGGATGTGAAACGGATCAAAGTGGTGCATGCCGCATCTGCTTCAGGCAACTTAGATGGGATAAGTACTGGGGGAAGTAACTCTATTTCAGGTCTTTGGATGCCGCTACGCGAAATGGCTGCCACCATGCGTGAGATGATCAAAACAGAAGCTGCCGCTTTAATGGGGGTAGCCACAACTTCTCTCTCCATTAGCGATGGTACCCTCTCCGGCAATGGCAAAAGCATGACTTATGGCGAAGTGGTGGCACAAGTGAGTGAATGGAAGGTACCTGATACTCCTCCCTTGAAGGATATCAAGAACTACAAATTTGTAGGTAAGCCCATTCAGCGGATTGATTTAAAGGACAAGCTGATTGGCACTTCTATGTTTGGCATGGATGCTAGTATGCCGGATATGCTCTATGGAGCTGTCGCACGACCTAGTACTATTGGGGCGAGCTTTGTCAGTGCTGATACCTCTGCGGCAGAAGGGATGCCTGGCGTCGTGAAAATTATCAAAGAAAAAGACTTTGTAGGGGTTGTCGCCAAATCTCGAATGGAGGCTGAAAACGCAAAAAACGCTATCAAAGTCACTTGGCAAACAGAAAAAAACTGGCAGCTTTCAGACATCGAAGAGATGATCAAAGTGGGGAAGGGTAAAGCAGTCGAAATTCAAAGAGAAGGTAAGCCTGCCAAAATTCTTGGAGATGATCAGGAAGGAGTAATTAGTGCTCAATATACCAGCCCAATCGGCGCGCATGCCCAAATCGAACCCAATGGAGCAGTAGCCTTCGTAGAAGGCGATAAGGCGACGATAATGATGTCGACCCAAGTGGTGAGAATTACCCGTAAGGAAATAGCCGATCGCTTAGGATTCAAAGAAGAAAACGTCAACATCAAGCCTACATATCTAGGAGGTGGTTTCGGGCGCAGACTGCATACGCCCAACGCGATCCAAGCAGCTGTGCTCTCCAAAGCGGTGGGGAAACCTGTCAAGTGTTTTTTCAACCGCAAAGAGGAATTCCAGAACGATACTTTTAGACCTCCTACCCATCATGTCCTAAAAGCGAAACTTACTGATGATGGCATGATCGAAGCCATTTATCACGATCTCTCTAGCGGAGATGTGATGTTTGGTTCGCCTCTATTCCCGGCAATTCTGACTTCCATTGTCGGCTCTGATGTGGGAGCTTGGCGAGGCGGTATGATCCAATACAGCGGTATCCCCCATTATGGTGCTACCTCTTGGAGGGTGAAATTACCCTTTGCGACCAGTTGGTGGCGTAGCCTGGGATTACTAGCCAATACATTTGCCATAGAAAGTTTTATGGATGAGCTAGCGATCCAGGCGGGCAAAAATCCCGTTGACTTTAGACTAGCTCAGATCAAGGATGATAAAGCGGGTAAGCGCCTCAAAGCCGTCATCAAAGCCGCGGCCGACAAAGCAGGTTATACAGATGAAGTTATTGACGGTCGTGCCATGGGATTTGCGGCTTCTACCGATGCTAATACGCCCTGTGCGCATGTAGTGGAAGTTTCTGTTGAGAACAAAAAGATCAAAGTCCACAAAGTAACCTGCGCTATTGACCCTGGTGTCGCGGTGAACCCAGATCAAATTAGAGCTCAGAGCGAGGGCGCCATCATCATGGGGATGAGTGGAGCCATGTTTGAAAAAATGACCGTCAAAGACGGGGTCCTGAGTCCTACCATTTATGGCTCCTACAAAATGGCCCTCATGAAGGATGCGCCCAAGGAGATCGATGTGATCATCCTCGAAAATGCAGAAGCGCCAGGAGCGGTAGGAGAGCCACCAATGGGTCCAATAGGCGCTGCGGTAGCCAATGCCGTCTTTAGGTTGACGGGTGAGCGCCTGCGTGATCTTCCCCTTACTTTGGCTTAAGAATTTCGGTTTTAATTCTTAAAAAAGGCTGACGGAAAATGAATTCTGTCAGCCTTTGCTTTTATCTAGGTGTGAATCTTTGACGGTTTTTATTGGGCTTACTCCCGATAACTATCGGGACGCGGAACGATCATCTGTAGGTGTGGCATGCATGCCACATCTACAAGCTCAGCATAACAAGGATTTTTACCTCTTTCTCAACTCCTGTCATCCCGAGCGCTAGTCGAGGGAACTCTATGATATTTCCTGCCGCTTGGCGGAACGCTTTTCAATTAAAAATCCTCCCTTGTCATGCCGGAATGTGAGGCACGAGCATATCCGGTATCTTTAGGTTGGGCACCGCTGCGCGGAACGATCATCCCTATTCCAACTCCACTACGAGATCGTCTTGCTCCACCATCTCTCCTTCACCAAGCGGAACGCTCTTCACACGCCCTCCTTGACTTGCGGTGATGGTAGACTCCATTTTCATGGCTTCGATCACAAATAGAGGTTGATTTTTCTCGATTTCGTCGCCGCTGGCCACAAATACTTTCGTCAAGCGACCTTGCAATGGGCTACCAATTTCTTTGTCGCTCATCGCCTTGCGATGCGCTACTTTGCTGACAACCACATTATTATCACGAATCTCTACAGAACGAGTACGACCATTGAGTTTAAAGAAAACTAAGCGCTGACCATCCTCATTTGGCTCAGACATGTAAAGAAATTGTATCAGCAAGGTCTTCCCTTCTTCGATAGTAACCGTGATTTCTTCGTTCGCCTGCAAGGGATAGAAAAAGGCTAAGGTCGGTAGCTTACCTACTTCGTCATAAAGCTGTAAATGCTCATAATAATCGGCAAATACGCGTGGATATAGCTTGTAGGAAAGGAAATCCAAGAAGCTCATACGAGGGTCGCTAAACTCTTTTTTGAATGCCTCGAACTCGGGTTCAAAGTCCACCGGATCCATATAAGCATTGGCGCGTTCGGTATAGGCTTTTTCACCTTTAAGGACAAGAGATTGCAACTTTTCGGGGAAACCTCCGTGTGGTTGTCCCAATTCTCCCCTGAAGAATGACTTCACTGAATCCGGAAAGTCAATGATATCGCCTTTGCTCATGATGTCTGCTTCAGACCAACCATTGGCAGTCATGAAGAGCGCCATATCGCCCACCACTTTAGAAGAAGGGGTTACTTTGACGATATCCCCAAACATCTGATTGACCGTAGCATAGTTTTGCTTAATGAGCTCAAACTTATCTTCTAGACCCAATGAGCGAGCCTGCGGCAATAGGTTTGAGTATTGCCCGCCGGGAATCTCATGCTTATAGACCTCTGCAGTACCAGAACGCAATTCTGATTCAAAAGGATAATACCAAGTTCTTACTACCTCCCAATAATTGGAAAAGGCGTCTAAAGTACTTAAATCAACTGGCAGCTCGCGCTCATGGCCTTTGAGAAGGGCCACTACTGAGTTGAAGTTGGGCTGAGAGGTCAAGCCAGACATAGCACCCATGGCTACGTCGATCACATCAACCCCCGCTTCGATGGCTTTGAGATAGGCTGTAGCCTGATTAGAAGAGGTATCGTGCGTATGTAGGTGGATAGGTATGTCAATGGACTCCTTGAGGGCCGAGACTAAGCGTTCCGCGGCGAGCGGCTTTAATAGACCCGCCATATCCTTAATTGCCAACATATGCGCTCCTGCATCTTCCAGCCTACGGGCCAGATCGAGATAATATTGCAGGTTATACTTGGTACGGCTAGGATCTGAAATATCGCCCGTATAACCAATACAAGCTTCAGCAATGGAGTCGGTTTGTTCACGGACGGTACGGATACTCACCTCCATATTGTCGACCCAGTTGAGTGAGTCAAAAATCCGGAAGATGTCGATCCCGGTCTCAGCCGACTTGACGATAAACTTTTGGATAAGATTATCCGGATAGGCAGTATAACCTACGCCATTTGAGCCCCTAAGGAGCATCTGGAGAAGGATATTGGGGATTTTTTCTCTGAATTGCTGTAGACGCTTCCAAGGATCTTCGTACAAGAAGCGCATACAAACATCAAAGGTCGCACCTCCCCATACTTCCATAGAAAACACCTCCGGATGGGTCTTGGCAAAGCTTTCGGCTACAGCCAACATATCAGTGGTCCGCATCCGTGTCGCCAAAAGAGATTGGTGGGCATCTCTGAAGGTCGTATCGGTAAATTGGATTTCTTTGCGAGCCTTGAGATCCTTTAAGAAAGCCTCTCTACCCATTTCTCTAAGACGATCTTTGCTGCCTTTGGGGTAGGGCTGACTGGCGTCAAAGCTGGGCACAACGGGGGTACGGAACTTTTTGTCCTTGTCGTATAGCCGCACATTGGGATTACCGTTTACGCGTACATTGGCCAAATAGCGGATCGTTTTGGTGCCTCGATCCAACCATGGCTTGCTTTGCATGAGTTCTGGATAGCGCCCAATAAAGCCAACGGTTGATTCGCCTGCCTGAAACTCGGGGTGGCTCATCACATTGATCAAGAAGGCGATATTGGTTTTTACACCGCGGATACGAAACTCCCGTAAGGCTCTATGAACACGCTGCGTAGCTCCTTTTAGGCTACGACCCCAACCCGTTACTTTCACTAGCATCGAGTCAAAAAAGGGCGAAATACTTACGCCAGGATAGGAGTTGCCTTCGTCTAGGCGAATGCCAAATCCGCCAGCGTTTCTGTAGGCTACCAAACGGCCATAATCGGGCTTAAAGTCCGCAATCGGGTCTTCTGTAGTGATACGACACTGAACAGCAAAGCCGTTGCAATGCACATCATCCTGTGAATGGATATAAATCTGTGGATCATCCAATGCTGTGCCGGCAGCAATGAGGATTTGGGTCCGAACTAGGTCGATTCCGGTTACTTCCTCAGTAACGGTATGTTCAACTTGGATGCGAGGATTGACTTCGATGAAGTAGATGTTGCCTTCACGGTCAACGAGAAATTCTGCAGTTCCTGCATTGTTGTAGCCCACATGCCGGGCAATGCGAAGTGCATAATCATATAGCTTATCTCGTGTTTCTTGGGGTAGGGTAGAGGGGGCTACCTCGACTACTTTTTGGAAACGTCTTTGGACACTACAGTCCCGCTCGAAAAGGTGGACGATATTGCCATAATTGTCCCCAAGTAGTTGTATTTCAATGTGTTTGGGGTCATCGATAAACTTCTCGATGAAAATGGTATCATCGCCAAAGGCGTTGAGGGCTTCAGCGCGAGCGTCTCTAAATGCTTTAGGTAGCTCTTCCTCAGAACGGACTACTCGCATTCCACGACCGCCTCCACCGGAAGCGGCTTTGAGCATGATTGGGTAGCCAACGTTTTGGGCTTCAGCCAAGGCAGCCTCGGTGCTTTCTAGCTTTTGCTTACTGTCCGGGATAAGGGGAACTTCTACTTCGCGAGCTACATTTTTGGCGAGTACTTTGTCCCCCAACTTGCGCATCACATCAGAACGAGGGCCCACAAAAATGATCCCATTCTCTTCGCACTTGCGCACAAACTCAACGTTCTCGGAGAGAAAACCATAACCAGGGTGTATCGCATCTACATTCTTTGCCTTAGCGAGTTCAATAATGGCGTCAATATCGAGATAGGGTTTTAAAGGCTCCTGTTTCTCACCGATTTGATAAGCTTCATCAGCTTTATAGCGGTGTAAAGAATAGCGATCCTCATAGGAGTAAATCGCAACGGTGCTAATGTTAAGCTCAGAGACTGCTCTGAGTACTCGAATCGCAATTTCTCCTCTGTTCGCGACGAGGATTTTTTGCAGTTTTTTGACGTTACGTTCCATTATTTATGGCGCAGAAATAGGGATGGCCCCACTTAGTAGTTTTGGGGCGTTAAGGTAGAACAATGTGGTAGGCGAGCTTTGGGCTAAAGATAACAAGTTTTCAATAATAGCCCCTATTTTCTAATAATTTTCGTAAACACTGGCGTCAAAAATGCGGAAATCTAAGCCGAGCTTGAAACTATGGAGTTGATCGTTACCCGCTTGACGACCCAATAATCCGATATTATCAAGGTAGTCGGTGGTAGTCAAACGGTAGACATAACCAAGATGTAGGCTCAGTTTGCGATTGAGATTAAAGTACATTCCGGCTGTAACGGGTACTGTCAAAGCCAATGTGCCATACGAACGTTCTTCTGGCGCTCGCGTAGAAAACTTACGGAAGAGAAGTATCCCATCCTGAGCTTTTGGATAAAAAGCTAAGCCCCCAAGTCCTACACCCAAATATGGTTTAAACGGAGCATCACCTTGGATAGGGTTGATCATGAGGATAAACTCACCGTGAATGATATCCGTCTCCGCATAAGTGTTGGGCATGATGAGGGTATCCCGTTCATTGATGGTATAGGGTACGGGTTGTAGATCTGGGTTTTGCGCCACAAAACGTCCGTAGCCTAAGTGGAATGATGGGAGGATCAATCGCGCTGCGTCCCGCCTTAGCGTTGCCGTAAGGCCAGGCTGAAAGTTGACGAAGCTACTTTGAAAAATGCCTTGTTCAGAGAAGTTTAGGTCGCCATAATAACCTGTGGCGGTATAGGCGATCCCTAATATGATGTCTTTTTGTGGTCGATTGGGTTGTTCGCTAGGAGCAGCGCCATCGCTATCAACTTGCGTCTCTGGATTGACGGCTACTGGCTTAGTTCCTTGGGCTGGAGGAGTTGCCCTTGTAGCCAATGTGGTCCGATTAATACTATCCTGTTCTCTTTGGGCGAGCCATTTGAGATACTCAGGATTGGGCTGCATGCGTGGAAAACGAGGGTCTCGTGCATCTATAGAGTCACCATAGATGGCAAACCATTCGAGATACTCCGGGTTTGTAGACATAAAGCGTCTGTTATCCGTAGTATCCTGAGCAGAAAGGCTCAGGGTCAAGGTCAAGGTGATGAGTACAAGTAGAAGTTTACCAAACATTTGATCGCAAATTACGATTACCCCGATCTATTCCAAAGGCAGAAATTGTTTTTGCTTACATTCTTATCAACGCAAAAAAGTAATAAAACTGATATCATAAATGAAGATGCTAACATTAAAACTTCTTTAGAAGCCTTTAGTTAATTGATTCATATTCAGAAAAAAAGTAAATTAGATCAAGCTTACGTCATGAATAAATTCAAATTGCCATTCCTACTTGCTGCCATTGTTACCCTCGCTATGGGTTGCGATCAGGCACCCGTATTTCCAGTAGAACCACAAATTGAATTTCTAGATATATCACCTAAAGAAGTCCGCAATCTTAGAGACTCTGTGGTGGTGCGTTTCCGCTTCCAAGATGGGGATGGAGACCTTGGTCGTGACAATAATGCAGAAAACGATCTTTTGTTAATTGATACTCGGCATGAAGATGTAGCGGGTCTTTCTCGCCAAGATGCGACTATCGGTTATAGTTTGATGTTGCTAACTCCGGATGCCCGTAAGCCTGCCATTCAGGGAGAAATATCGGTTACCATTCCTGTAGTTGCTGTCTTACCTCTGCCCGGCAATACAGAAGACGATGTCCGCTACCAGATCGAATTAAGAGATCGGGCCGGCAATTTGGCCAAGGGGATAGACGGTAGTGAAGTGGTATATACTGACTACATCCGAGTCTATAAATAAATCCTCTCTTATTTAATCAATTCACTTAAATCATTCGGTAGAGCAAAACTCGCCTGATGGATGCCCGCATTATAATATTTCAGTCCGGCTGGGATTTTTAGGGGATCCAATTCACCCTCGATTTTTCCTTTTACCCCTGCGAGGAACGCCCAACTCCCTCCTGGATAGGTCGGGATACTAGCGATATAGGGTTTGACCTGGCCTTGGCCTACCACACTTTTTAGGGTTTTTACTGCTTCGCAGAACGCTTGTCCCTGATAGCGTGGCGTATTTCCTGGGACAATCATTAGACCCTTTGGTCGCAGCATTTGATACAAGCGTTCGTAAAACGAAACAAAAACCTCTGCCTCCAATTGTAACTGGGGGAGATCTACAATGATGATATCATAGGCAGCCAAGGCTTGCGTATTGACGTACTCAAAGGCATCGGCTACTTCCCAATGATACCCTTCCAATTCTTCCCACTGCCACCAAGCTGGAAAATGTTTTCGACTAAGATTGACCACTTCGGCATCAATTTCGATCATATGGACCGATTGGAGGTGCTGGTATTTGGCCAATTCACGCATACTCCCCCCATCTCCCCCGCCGATGACTAAGACATCCTTAGCATCTGGCAACATCTGCATAGGGACATGGGCGATCATTTCATGATAGATATATTCGTCTTGCTCGGTGAGCACAATTTGGCCGTCAAGCACCAACATCTTGCCGTAGGCAATGGTATCGTAAAGTTCGATCTTTTGGATGTCGCTCTGAGTGTGCAACAGGCGTCGCCCTTTGTGTTTGAGGGAAATGGCTAATGCTTCGTTTCTTTGGGTAAACCAGGTATCCCGCTTATATGCGGGGGGATTGCTGGGGCTAGATTGTTTATTATGAGGGAGTTGAGCGTTCGGCGCAGCCGGCAATAAAGCGGTAGCGCCCCTTTGAATCTCGATGGCAGAATTACTTTTTGCTTTAAGCCCTTCCTTGAGCACCTGGAAAGCTTGCCAAGGTCTGGTGTCGGAGCCACAAGTAAATAGGTCGACCGCCGCATAACGAGATTCTGGCCAAGTATGAATCGCTAGATGACTTTCTTGGATGACAATTACTCCAGAAACCCCATAGGGTGAGAAATGGTGGAAAGTGAGATTGATGATGGTTGCCTCTGCCGCTTTAGCCGCACGCTCCATCAATTGCTCGACGGCAATAACATCATCGAGGATTTCTGGTTCACATTCATATAACTCTACTAAAAGATGACGACCCAAAGCTTCCATGCTGTAAATATAGGCAGAGAGAAGAATTAGCATTTACCTGCTGCAATAAAATGGCTAGTTTTGCGTCCTTTGGTTGGGCCCTTGATTTGCTACAAACTTTATTTTACCCATGACCACATTTACCCGATTAGTTTTACTCCTTTTATTGTGGGGAAGCTCTACTGCTAATGCTTTTGCATTCAAGCCAACATGCGTCAACCTCAATGCAGTAATTGTGGCAGACGAAAACTGTGGCCAAGCCAACGGAAGTATCACAGTAGACCACGACGGTACCGCTCCCTTTACCTATCAGTGGACCCATGATGCAAATCTCAATGATAGCATTGCCACCGGGCTTACACAGGGTACTTATACCGTAAAGGTGATTGATAATGCAGGTTGTGAGGCGGAAACTACTCTGACCTTGATCAATACTCCTCCGCCTACGGCTAGCTTAGTGAGTGAAACCGATCCTACTTGCTTTGGTGGTACGGATGGGACAGCGACTATACAAACAGATCCAAGCAATACAATTAGCTGGAATACCAGTCCTGCCCAAAGTGGTACTACGCTCACTGGAGTGGGACGCGGAACTTATACTGCGACTGTTTCGGATTCTTTTGGTTGTGAGGTCTTTGTCGTAGTCAATCTTAGTGAACCCAATCCAATATTGCTTTCTGGGACCACTTTGCCTGATACCTGTGGTGCCCCTAATGGACAAGGAACTGTATTTGTGGCACAAGGAGGGGTAGCGCCGCTAACTTATCAGTGGCCGGCTAGTGCAGGAAATCAGACTGGGGCTACCGCGACAAACTTAAGTGGCGGGACCTATACAGTAGAGGTAACGGATGCGATTGGTTGTAGTAGTACGATTGATTTAACGGTTAGCTCACGCGATAATGGATTTGGGGGCTCATTGACGATTACACCTCCTTCTTGTTTTGAGGGAGATGATGGTGAAGTACTATTTACTGGCGTAGGTGGAAATGGTAATTATACCGTGGATTGGGTCAATACGAACCAAACGGTACAAGCTACAGGTTTGGTCTTTAACAATGCTTCTGCTGGCTTATATCAAGCTATTGCGACCGACCCCAATGGGGATGGCTGTGAGGTCAGGCTCAACTTTTTTGTGTCTCAACCGGATTCCTTAGAAACAGGCTATCGTCTTATTGAAGCTTCAGGTTGTAGAACTGCCGATGCTACGGTTTTTGTGGTCCCCGTCGGGGGAACGTCGCCTTATACCACCGCTTGGAGCAATGGGCTATTTGGGGATACTATCAGAAATATCCAACCAGATTTGATCACCGTTACAGTCACCGATGCCAATGGCTGTACTGCTGAGGATTTGGTGGCGGTGACTAGTGCTCCAGGTCCTGAGTTTGATGTCGAGATATTACAACAAGATAACTGTGGTTTAGGGGAAGGAATTGCTCGTTTAGATATTACAGTAGGGACCGCGCCCTATGAAGTCATTTGGAATACAAACCCTGTCCAAGCAAGCGATAGTTCTTTGATCGCTACCAATTTGGTGCGCACTGGCTCCAATGGTTATAGTGTCATTGTGATCGATGCTGATAGTTGTATAGATCGAAAAGGATTTGTGGTCCCAGGACGTAGACCATTGCGAGTAGAAGATCCTAGTGATACCGATGAATATTGTGATTTAGCGGATGGAACAGCCACTGCCAACTTTAGCGGCGGCACTATGCCCTACACCTATGAATGGTCTACCACACCAAAACAGTTTACCCAAACGGCTACGGATTTGATAGCAGGAACCTATCAAGTGATCATGCGAGATTCCTTTAATTGTGATATCAGCACCACTGTTACTGTAGGCAGCGAGGCAGGTTTTAATCTTGAAGTAGTGGCTACGGACGAATCTTGCTATGGACAAGAGGATGGCACTGCCAGAGCGATTGTAACGGGTGGGAGAGGACCTTTTGAATATATTTGGGATACTGATCCACCGCAAAACAGTGCCGAAGCCCAAGGCTTGGCAGATGGCTCTTATGTAGTATTTGTAAGGGACATTTTCGGCTGTGAACGTACCTCTTTCGGAGTGGTGAATTCAGTCGATCGAGTAGTGGCAGAGTTTGAAGCAGATACAGATTCCTTGGGACCCTTGGGCTTGACGGATGCTAGCTTCCGCTTTTTTAATCGCTCCCAGGGGGCCGATGAATTCTTATGGAACTTTGGCGATGGCAATGTCTCCACAGAATTTGAACCTGTGCATGCTTATGCCGATACGGGTACTTATACCGTTCAACTCATCGCTTCGAATAACTTTAGTGAATGTCGGGATACCTTTGAACTAGGCCCCATCATCGTAAGATTAGATGGCATCATCCATGTACCTTCTGCCTTTAGCCCTAATGCTGACGGTTTTAACGATCGCTTTTTCTTGAGAGGGGAAAATATAGAAACAATGAACTTCCGGGTTTATGGCCGCTGGGGAGGGGAAGTGTTCGCTGCTAGTGCGCCTAGTGATACCTGGGATGGCATGCTGCCCAATGGTAGCCCTGCTCCCGAAGGAGTGTATGTTTATGTATTGGAGGCTACCCTTTTAGGGGCAAAACCCGTTACGCAAAGCGGCACAATTGTACTACTTAGGTAGACAATGTAAAGCATACCATATTTTTGACTTGTAGAGAGGCACGCAAATTGTGAGTTTTGCGTTAGCTATGTAGATCTTTAGTTATCTAAAGCTCACACCCAAATAATCGTTCTGCGAAGCAGTAAATATGAAAAAACCTCTGATATACAGCCTTTTGCTTGTTCTCTCTAGTTTGTTATTGCTGAATTGTAATCGCGAAAAACAGATAGTAGTCCCCCATACCCTTGAAATATTTCCTGCGGAAACAGGCAAGTTTCGGATTACTTATGTGCGTGATACAACTTTCACTACGGCAGGACGGGACAAAGGAATCGGGGATGTTTATTTTAAGCGAGAAACGGTTTCTGGACAAGAAGAAGATCTGCTTGGGCGTACTATCAATGCTATTCAGGTATTTCGCTCAGACTCATTTTTGTATCCTAATTATGACTTTCAGCCGGATAGGGTCTATACTCAATATCTAGAGCCACAGGCTACTGGAGACTATTATGCGGAGCGAATTGAGGAAAACCAGCGCTTTCTGGTTCTTAAGTTCCCTGCCTTCGAAGATGTCCGTTGGAATGGCAATCAGTTCAATAATTTTGGCCCACAAGAGTTTCGCTATCACACCATTGACACCAATGTGGTGATTAGAGGGATTACTTACGAGAACTGCGTTATGGTAGTCCAAAAAGCTGATACCAATAACTTTATCAGCGATAAGTTTGCCTACGAAATCTACGCTCCAGGCATTGGATTGGTCAAGAAATACGATTACACCATCGTCAATGATGGACCCCAAGGTGAATTTAATCCTGACGAAAGCCGAGTCTATATCGAGGAGATCGAAGCTTACAATTAAGCAGGATTTCAAATTTCGTCACCTTTCTGTGGTCGTTCGTCCCATTTAGTTTATCTTAGGAAGAGAACCTAGCATCTTCAAGGTAAATACTAATTGCCATGTATCTTACCACACGAAAGTTATTCCTCTGTCTCTTTTTATTGCCGCTTTTAGGCGTTGCTCAATCCTCTGATCGAGAAGTACTGGTATTCACACCAGGCATGGATCGCTACTTCCACCATCATGACTATCAAGATTGGGAGGAAGATGCGCCTATCAAACTCCACTTTGAGTATGATGGAGAAATGTTGTTTCCAGAACCGATTGGCAGTTTCAATCCTGAGCGTAGCAGCAATCTTCTCAACTTCATAATCGATGGTAAGTATCGCCAGCATGAAGACCGCATTTGGTTGACTGTGGAGGGGGAAACAGAGAGCTTTTTGTTGCCTGAGGGAGATGAGACAGCCTTTATTGTAGTCAATGATCCTGATATGTTTCCGCATTTGACGGAAGTACTCTCTCTAAATAGAGTACAAAAGATGCTCAAACCGAGAGTATCAGAGTTGGACGGAATTATCGAGATTACGGAGGCCCTACAAGGCAAATTTCCAGAAAAGATCAATGCTTATTTGCCTTTCGTTACTTGGGAAGAGGCAGAGCAGGCTTTTAGTGCCGAAAGTGAGCCTAGTCTAGATTGGCGCAAACTGAGATTTGTGTTCAAGATGAAGACGCTTTTTAGTACCATCGCCTTCGTCGAACTCCAGGACCGTTACTATCCCGTATTGGTATCTCCTTATGGGGACCATGAGATCAATTGGGCTATGGACGAAGGCAGTGAGCATTTACGCATCATGATGGGACGTGAGTGGGAGCGCGATAGAGCGAGTGGACAAAACTTCTTTAATAGACGCTATCCAAATGGTTTAGTAAAAAAGGACTATGAGGCCCTAGTAGCGGCTTTTACGACAGATTATAGCAATCGTGTGGATACTTTGATTGCTTGGTCTCGCGGTATAGAAGAGATGTTTGGGCATCGCCATGGTGAAGCCGATGAGTTGATGAGACACATCAATCAGATTGGTAAACATTCTCACCATGATGTGTATGAAGAAGTTTTGATGGAGCGCCATCACAAGCAAGATTGGCTAGTAAGACGTGAGCGAGACAATGCCGGAGAAATGCTTTTGCTAGGGATATTCTTAAGCTTGGTGGTTTTCCTAATTGGTGCTTTCATGCGCTACCGCGGTAGTAAACTGATCACCTTACAGCGTCTGACTGCCTTAGAAATGACTACGCATGCATTCATTTGGTGTACCATGGGCGTATTTGTACTATTTGGTTCTCGTGCAGGAGCCTTAGTCGTAGAAAGCCCGGCAGTATGGATTCTTTACATGACGCCCATCGCGACCTTCTATCTGAATATCCTCTACCTTATTCCTAACCTTTTGATGAAACGCAAATGGATAGTCTATATCCTAAGCGTAGTCGGTATCATTGGAGGATTTTTCTTGGTAGGTTTTACCTTCTTTTCAGGTCCATTACAAGGAATGAACCTCGTCAATATCGACAACGATTGGTTCTGGTTGTTTAGTGATCATGGTTTTTCAGAGCATGATGTAGATGATGCGATTATCGCTTTGCAAATGGGGTTGATTCCGATAGCATTGGTTTATGGTATCGCTCGCCACTTGCTCCTCAATCGCCTGCCGATCTTGCAGCGCCAGAAGGAAGCCCTCAATGCTGAGCTACATACACTCAAGCATCAGATCAGTCCTCATTTTTTCTTCAACTCTCTCAATACAGTATATAGCTTTGCCTTGAGTGAAGAAAGCCCACAAACAGCAGAGGCCATTACTAGGCTCAGTGATTTGATGCGCTTTGCCATCTACCACGGCGATCAAGATACCATTGCCTTGAATACAGAATTGGAGTATTTGGCCGATTATATCGAATTACAACGTTTAAGACTCAATCCAGTAAAGCATGATCTGCAATATCATGTAACGGGAGATCCTGCAAACCTCAAGATTGCACCTCTATTACTGATTACTTTGATAGAGAATGCATTTAAGCACGGAATTAGCATGAGCCATAATTCCTATATCAATATTGATCTCTTTATTCAGGAAAATGGTCTGATCCTTAGCGTTGAAAACTCAGTTCATCCTGAACAACAATTTGAAGGAGTCCCAGTAGCGACCAAAGCTGAAGTCGTGGGCGGCGTTGGCCTAGCCAACACCCAACAACGCTTGGACCTGCTCTATAAAGGACGCTATGAATGGCAGATAGAAGCAAATACAGATCACTATTTCACTCGCCTTTGCTTAGATCTTGATTAATGAACGCAATCGCAATAGATGATGAGCCACAAGCGCTCAAAGTAATTAGCCTGCTAGCGGAGAAAGTGCCATTTCTCCGTTTGCAGGCTACTTTCACAGATGCTCTCGAAGGTCTCGCTTGGCTGCAAAACAATCCTGTGGACTTGGTCTTTCTGGATATCCAAATGCCTGATATCTCAGGTTTAGACTGGGTGCGAGGCTTGGACAACCCGCCGATGATCATTTTCACCACAGCCTATTCTGAATATGCCGCCGAAAGCTATGAACTACAGGCCGTAGACTATCTTGTCAAACCGATCTCTTTCAATCGCTTTCTCAAGGCTACCAACCGAGCCGCCCAATTACAGCAGCAAGACCGCCCTACTTTTACCTTTGTCAAAAGTGGTCACCAATACGTGAGGATCGATTTTGATCAGTTGATGTATCTGCAAGGAGCAGCCAACTATGTGGACTTCTTCACGGACCAAGGACGAGTTACGGTACGGATGAAGCTTAACGAGGCAGTCTCTCTTCTACCGGACAACTTTGTCCAGATTCACCGTTCTTACCTAGTCAATCTCAAGCGAGTCAAGAAGGTAGAGCACAATCACGTCTTCATCGGCGAGGAGCAGATTTCTATAGGCAAAGCGTACCGCGAACGCTTCTTTCAATACTTTTCTAATTGAAGCTGCATCTTTTTGACTCGATTGACCAGCTTCTCTGAACTCAAGCGTTCGCGTAAGCGGTCCACCATAATGGGAAAACAAAAAGGCGTAAACTTTGGCGGCTCCGTCAGTAACAGTCTCTGATTACTTAATCTTTCCAAAGCTTTGTGGAGGCGACTTTCATCGATTTGATGATCGAGGGTTTCGCGGTGGGCTTGTTTCAATAGGAGGTTTTCCGGATCGTATTCCTTAAATATCTTGAACAGCAAAGCAGCTGAGGCCTGCAGATGCTTACTCTTGATCACCTTACCCGGATAACCCTTGAATAGTAAGCCTGAAATATGGGCAATCTCTCGGAAGCGGCGGCTTACCATTTCGGTTTGGTTGATGGCATAGCTGATGTCCTCACTAAGATTTTCGGTAGAAAAAAGACCTGCCTCTAGTGCCTCTGCAAAAGGAATCTCCTGATCTGAAAGCAGTTCAAAGCCATAATCATTCATGGCGATAGAAAAGCTCATCGGTTGCAGCTGTGCGATGCGATAGGCCATGAGGGTGCCCAAGATTTCATGCACCACTCGTCCTTCAAAAGGATAAATAAAGAGGTGATGACCTTCCCGGCTGCGGATGGATTCTACTAAGCACTCTTCCTGTCTGGGGATGGTGGACCATTGTTGTTGCCGCTGAAATAGCGGAACGAGGCGCTCTAACTCTTCGTGTGAGCGATCCCCATCCAAAAAGCTATCAAGCTGTTGGCGGTACAAGACGGCAAGCTGAGAGCTAAGCAACATCCTCGCGCCCATCCAGCGTGGGACTTTACCCTTGGTAGATTTTGAGCGTCGCACGAGCACATCCGTATTTCGAATCTTCACCAGCTCTAAGGGACGGCCGCTAAACCAAAAAATATCACCAGGCTTAAGCCCCGAGACAAAGCTTTCTTCCACTGTACCAAGGCGACCTCCTTTGACATATTTGATGGTCATACTGATGTCGCTCACGATGGTGCCGATTGAGAGGCGGTGTTGACGTGCAATCTGCTTATTATTGACTTTGTAAGTTCCGTCCTCTTCTATCTCGATCTTGTGGTAGTTTTCATAGGCAAAGAGGGATTTGCCACCTGTGGTCAGGAAGTCTAGCATCCAATTATACTCCTCGCGACTGAGGTCTTGGAAGCAATAAGTTTGAATGACTTCTTGATAGACTGCTTCTGCTTTGAACCCATCTGCTACAGCTAAACTGACCAAGTATTGCAAGAGAACATCATGGGCCTGCACTACGGGTACGCGCGACTCTATCACTTTATTAGCAACCGCTTCGCGCAAGGCCGCGGCCTCTATCAATTCGAGGGAATGGGTAGGTACAAAGTAAATTTTACTGATTGCTCCTGGGCGGTGGCCGCTTCGACCGGCACGTTGCACGAAGCGCGCTACCCCCTTAGGCCCTCCAATCTGGATAATGGTCTCTACGGGTCTAAAATCTACTCCTAAATCAAGGGAGGAAGTACAGACCACTACTTTGAGCTGCTCGTTGTGAAGAGCATTCTCAACCCAATTGCGAAGTTTGCGATCGATGGCACCATGATGCATGGCAATCACTCCTGCGAAGTCTGGATAAGCATCTAGCAATACCTGATACCAAATCTCGCATTGATTGCGAGTATTGGTAAAGATCAAGGTAGAGCGACTTTGTTTCAGGATAGGAATGATCTTATCCACCATCGTAATGCCTAAATGACCGGACCAGGGGAAGCGTTCAATGGTATCGGGCAAAAGAGACTGGACTTCGATACGCTTTTGGATGTCAGCTTGGACGAGTTGGTAAGGGCGTTCTTGCTTCGCAGAACCCAAGAGCACATCCATGGCTTGGTCGATATTACCAATGGTGGCAGAGATCCCCCAAATTCGCAGGCTAGGGGAGATATTTCTCAGATGTCCAATGGCCAGCTCCATTTGGACTCCACGCTTGCTGCCTAAGAGTTCATGCCATTCGTCGACCACGATCAGTTTGAGATCCTTAAAAAGCTTTGCATGACCTTTACTGGCAAAGAGTACGTGTAGGCTTTCAGGGGTGGTAATCAGCCCCTGGGGCATGCTTCGTTTTTGCTTTTGCTTTTGGGAGGAGGAGGTGTCTCCAGTGCGGGTTTCGATGCGCCAGTCTAGGCCCATTCCTGCGGTCGCAGAACGCGTAGCTTGCAAAATATCTTGACTGAGAGCCCGAAGTGGCGTAATCCAAATGACTTGAAGACCCTTTGCAGGCTTGCCAGATTTTTCGCGTTCGGCCAAGGCCGTAAGCAACATCGGGATCCACATTGCCAGCGTCTTACCACTACCTGTCGGAGCGTTGAGAATGCCATTATTGCCGGCCAGATATTGCCGGATCATTTCCTCTTGAAAGGGAAATATTTGCCATCCACGACTTGCGTACCAATCTTTTGCCTTTTGCAGGGCCTGCTCCATAGAATTTCAACTAGGAAGAGGCTCCAGAGTTTGAGAATTTATCCCCGTTCTACAACCTTTGGTTAAAAAAGCTTTCTTTGGCTAAAATAACACTACACTAATCCAAGTCCTATGAAACCAACTATTACCCTCTTATTGTCTCTACTAATGCTCAGTTTTGGCTGTAGTAGTCATAAGGCTGCCTTTACTGGCAAAGCATGGGAAACGGACAATAGCTCCTTTGATCAGGCCAAGCTTGAGGCGCTTACTCAATTCATTCAAGATAATCTGAATACCACCGGCGTGGTAGCTATCCATAAAGGTAAAATGATCTACCAATATGGTAACATCAAAAAAGTGAGCTACATCGCCTCCTGCCGAAAAAGTGTGATCAGTATGCTTTATGGTAAGCATATCGATAATGGTACGATTGACCTCAATCAAACGATTGGAGAGCTTGGGATTACAGAAGCGGATGGCCTTTTACCAATTGAGCAAAAAGCTACCGTGGATCACATCATCACCTCGCGTTCCGGTGTCTTTCATGTCGCTTCTAATGGAGGTTATGATATCAACAACTTTAAAGAGCGGGGTAGTAAGGAGCCTGGTGAATACTTTGTTTACAACAATTGGGACTTCAATGTAGCGGGGGAGATATTTGAGCAAAAGACGGGTAATACTGTCTATGAGGAGATCGAGTCTCAATTAGCCATTCCCTTGGGATTTGAAGATTGGAATATCAAAAACCAACGCAAGAGCGGTAACAAAAAGAACTCTCAATACATGGCCTATCATATGTATTTCTCCACGAGAGACATGGCAAAGATTGGTCAGCTCATGCTCAATGAAGGCGAGTGGAATGGTCAACAATTGATTTCAAAAGAATGGATCAAAAAGTCCACGAGCATGGTAACCCCTCGCGATACGGTGATGGCGCGAATTGGCCCCTCCGACGGTTCTACCCCTGAATTTAGTTACAGCTATATGTGGTGGTTGATTGAGAATTTTAAAGGAAACCCGATCTATGAGGGGGCCTACACTGCTTCTGGCTATGGTGGGCAGTATATCACAGTCATCCCTAAACTAGACTTAGTGATTGCCCACAAAACGGTGCTAAATATTCCCTCCAAGATCGGATTGGCCTATAAAGCGACCTATGAAAACCAGTATTTTGAGATTGTAGATCAAATTGTAAATGCCAAGAGATAAGCGTTCCCCGATGAAGGGGTAAAAAGCCTCAAAATCGAACTGCTAGCTATAGCCAGACTTCGCTAAAAGATGCTGATATTTGTTGTAGAAATATATGTGTATGAGCATGGATAGCGAAGGCTTGGCGGCCTTTTGGTCCAATCGGTATGAGGACAATATGACGGGTTGGGATATTGGTGGGCCTTCAACGCCTTTAGTGAAATATTTTGATCAGTTAGCAGACAAGCAGCGCAAGATTTTGATTCCGGGCGCGGGCAATGCCTATGAAGCGGAGTATCTTTGGGCGCAAGGGTTTAGCAATGTACATGTGCTCGATATTGCGCCACAACCTTTGGCAGCATTACAAAAGCGAGTGCCTGATTTTCCCGCTGAGCAACTGATTCAAGCCAACTTCTTTGAGCATGAGGATAATTATGACCTCATCATTGAACAGACTTTTTTCTGTTCTTTTGATCCGACAAAAGCGAATCGAAGTGCTTATGCCAAGAAAATGGCCGAGCTATTGAAAGTCGGCGGGAAATTGGTCGGTTTATGGTTTAATCACCCCTTGTTTGAAGGCGCAAGAAGACCTTTTGGAGGAACCAAAGAAGAGTATCTGGGATATTTAGCACCTTACTTTGAAACTCAAAGCTTTGCAGACAGTTATAACTCTATTCCGCCCCGGCAGGGTCGTGAATTGTTTGGCATTTTTGTGCGAAAATAAACTGTAAACTTCCTTCCGAACTCTTATCCCCCATTCTGTGAAAGCAATTATTTATTTCTCGCTTGCAGCAATTTTTTGGGGTTTGAACTTCCACTTTGCCAAGATAATGCTGGCCGAGACCGACTTTCTCGAAGCTGGCTTTTGGCGATTTTTGTTTGCAGTGGCGCCTCTGTTTTTGTGGGTGATCAAGGACTTTCCCACTTGGGCCATGATTCGGAGCAATCTAGTGGGTATTGGCCTAATTGGAGTCCTAGGCCTTTTTGGGTTTAACCTCTTTTTCTTTTTGGGGATGGTCAATAGTCCAGCGATAAATGGGGCTTTGATCATCAATATTACGCCCATATTGACCTTATTGCTTTCCCGGATTATTCTGAAGACTCCATTGCAAAGCAAGCAAATGTTGGGGGTGGGGATTTCTCTTTTTGGGGTAGTCTTTTTGATCACCAAGGGCGAATTGGCCAATCTCACCCAATTAAGTTTTAGTGGCAGCGATCTACTTTTGTTAGGGGCGAGCCTCTCATTTGCCTTTCAAAACATTTGGTTCAAGCAATATGGTCAGAAGATCCCTAACCGGGCTTTTTCTTTTTTGACCAATTTATTGTGCTTGATTTGTTTTGTGATGGTATTGCCTTTTTCGAGTGTGGAGAGTAGTGGACCGCTTTCGACGGGCTATTGGGGCTCCGCTTTGGGCATTGGTTTATTGGGAACCTCTGTGGCTTACTATTTCTGGAATCAAGGGATTCACTTAACCAGCGCCAATCAGGCGAGCATTTTTGGTAATCTCATTCCGCTTTCCACGGCTATTTTTTCTATTCTCCTCGGAGAACGCTTATTCTCCTACCATTGGATTAGCGGAGTGATCATCATTTTGGGGGTGATCGTTTTGCAAGCAAAAAAGCAAAAGCCTAAGGAGAGCTCGATAAACTCCTAAATTTTGACCAAATTAAAGCTTCAAATACAAGTACAACATGAGCGATAGATATTCAGACCTATTCGAAAAAGTCTGCCGAGAAACTGAGTATGAAATTGAAGACATCCTTGATCGCCGCTTGACCCGAGCCGAAAAAGTGCAGATGCGTAAAACCTGCTCGATAAGGATGCTAGAGACTTTATTGGATGATTTGAAACATGCTCCTTCTCGTGAAGATGCCGAAGCCTCGGTAAGGCAATGGCGTCAATATGATCGTGTATTTGACCATCATATCGATGATTTGGTCGAAAATGCTGACAAGCAACTATCGCTCGAACTCTCCAATTCTCAGATCCACATGCTACGTACCAGAGGTACCGGCAAGGATGTGCTTTATCTCCAAGAACTGGTCAAGGAAGGTACTAAAGACGGATTGATCGGAAAGATCAAAAAGATGCAGGCTAAGAAGGATATTGAGGAGTATTTGGAGGGTTTATAAACAAAATTTCATCATGATAAATCAGAGATAGGCTCAATTGCCTACCTCTGTATCAATAATATGTATCATCGCTTGGATGAGCTTGTTCTTCCGTAGACTGAGTTCACTTGCGGGCAGGAGATCAAAGCTT
>CAZHOC010000004.1:0-23277 GCA_964534295.1 uncultured Bacteroidia bacterium
TGATGGAGCTGAATGCGCTTACGCGATATACGATGAACAAGGAGTGTTGAAATGTGGGATTGAGCAAGCGTATATAGATGGCAAGACTGATTTCAAAAAACCAATTTCTTGTCACCTTTATCCTATACGAATTAGCAAATTACATAAGAGAGGTTTTTCCTTCATTTTCAGAGCGCGACCTAGCAGATGAAATTGCCAAGGTCGGCACAAGGAGGGAATTTGAAAGCGGAGAAACTTTGATGGACTATGGCTCCTATTTACAGTCCGTGCCCCTAGTTCTTACGGGTAGTGTGAAGGTCGTTCGCCAAGGCGAAGATGGAAATGAGCTCCTCCTTTACTACCTCAAAGGGGGCGAAACTTGTTCTATGTCTTTCTCCTGCTGTATGAGTTCGCGACAGAGTATTATCAGAGCAGTTACCGAAGAACCCACAGACCTGATCATGATCCCAGTCAAATTCGTGGACCTCTGGATGCGCGAATATCACAGCTGGAAAAATTTCATCATGTCAGCTTATGATGCCAGAATTTATGAGTTGGTTCTAGCCATAGACGGCATCGCTTTTAAGAAAATGGATGAACGACTTTATGACTATCTCGAGAAAAAGGCTTCCCTCCATAGTTCAAATATCATTCAGAGTACTCATCAAGACATCGCCTACGATCTCAACGCTAGCAGAGAAGGGATTTCGCGTCTCCTCAAACAGCTCGAAAAGATGGGCAAAGTCAAACTCAGTCGTAACCAAATAGAATTAGTGAGTAGGTGATCCAAATCACGGACAAAGGAGGCCAGAACCCCTATTTTTGAAGCATTCTGCCATCTATCATGAACTAAATGAATTTATCGCAATACTTTCCTCCTGCTCAATGGTTAAAAGAGTATCAACGCTCTTGGCTAAAGGGGGACATTGTGGCGGGTTTGACGGTTGGAGTAATGCTGATTCCACAGGGCATGGCCTATGCTTTACTAGCGGGTTTACCTCCAATTTACGGCCTTTATACTGCCACTATTCCACTGATTGTTTACGCTTTTCTGGGCACCTCTCGCCAATTAGCAGTGGGTCCAGTAGCCATGATTTCGATCTTAACGGCAGCTGGAGTTAGTGGTATGGCCGCAAGCGGAACGCCAGAGTTTATCAGCCTAGCGATATTGTTGGCCTTTTTGGTGGGGTTAATCCAGTTTTTGTTCGGCCTATTTCGCCTTGGCTTTATCGTCAATTTTCTATCCCAGCCAGTAATCAGTGGTTTCACCTCAGCTGCTGCCTTGATTATCTTTTTTAGTCAGTTGAAGCATTTACTGGGGGTGCAGATCCCCCGTAGTAGCCATTTGATCGAAACCATTCAAACTACGCTCTCTCAGACGCCTCATACCTTAAGCACCCTGATTGGCATGATTGGTATTGCAATCATCGCCTTACTCAAAAAATTCAAGCCCGCTATCCCTGGCCCCTTAGTGATCGTAGCTATCAGCATTTTGGTCATCTGGGGCTTTGGCTTAGATCAATATGAACTCAAAATTGTAGGAGCCGTACCCGAAGGTCTACCAGCTTTTGCCTTGCCTAAGTTTGAGCTATCTATTATCAAAACGCTCTTCCCAACAGCCTTGGCCATTGCCATGGTCAGTTTTATGCAAAGTATAGCCGCGGCCAAAGCCATGGAGCTAAAGCACCGTAACTATCAGATTGTACCCAATCAGGAATTGATTTCTATTGGCCTTGCCAATACCATTGGTTCTTTTTTCCAAGGATTTCCCGTTGCGGGAGGCTTTGCGCGTAGCGCTGTAAACGATCAAGCAGGGGCTAAAACTGGTTTGGCGTCCCTCATTAGCGCCTTGCTGCTCATCTTTACCTTGCTTTTTCTGACGCCCATTTTCTATTATCTGCCCAATACGATTCTAGCTGCCATCATCATTTATGCGGCAATTAATTTGATCAATTATAAAGTAGCCATTGAGTTATGGCAAACGCACAGGACCGATTTCTGGCTATTGATAAGCACCTTTCTCGCGACGCTTTTACTTGGTATTGAACAGGGTATCGGAATCGGCGTAATTTTGTCCATTGTGATGGTAATTTTTAAAAGCTCTAGACCTCATATCGCAGAACTTGGTAAAGTGCCCAACACTAAGATTTATCGAAACGTGGACCGATTCAATAAATTGGAAGAGTTAGATAAAGTATTAATTGTGCGCTTCGATGCCTCCCTCTATTTTGCTAACCAACAGTACTTCCGAGATCAACTGGAAGCCTTGATTCAAAAGAAAGGGGAAAAGTTGGAAACCGTAATCCTCAGTATGGAGTGCATCAATAATATCGATAGTAGTGGCGCTTCTACCCTAGAGGATTGGGTGATGAATCTCAAAGGACGTGGTTTAGCGGTCTTTTTCACGGACGTTAAAGGGCCTATTAGGGATCTATTTTATAGAACAGGTCTCACTCAGCGCATTGGTGAGGAATACTTTTGCTTAAGTATCCAAAACGCAGTGGATTATTTATACTTTCCAGAAAAATTAGCCGAGAAAAGAGAAAGACTCAAGTCTTACGCTTTGCAAAGAAATCAGAAAAGGAAGCGAGAAAAGACAAAATAGTATAGCTAATACTTCCCCGTATGTGGGTTTAAATCACCACTAAATGAAATTTAAACGTACTTATCAGGAAAACTCAAAAATCACTTTACGAGATTTCCTCGCTATTGATCGTACTCGTATGGCCAATCAGCGGACTTTGTTATCTTTTTTGAGGACTGGTTTATATCTGCTTGTTTCGGGCCTTGCGGTAGAGGAAATCGAATTTCTAAACCCGATGGCACACCTAAGTTGGGTAGCTTTTATTTTAGCCCCAATTGTGATCCTAATTGGTACCCTAAATTACTTTATGGTGAGAAGAAGAGTAGATAATTCTTATAAGGTAGATTAATCCATTTGCCTCCTAAGAATCTTTTTCAGATACCTTCTTTTCCTGAGCATTGCTTCGCGCCCGCTTAAATAAATAAAAAACGAAAGAAGTAAATACCCCTAGATAGATAGCATACTGCAAGTCTAAAAATAACGTGGAGAGAAAGGTAACCAGCAGTACCACTATTTCTTGATCTTTACCTTTAAAGATGTCTTTGATATAACTCAAATCAATCAAATTTGCTCCCACTATCAATATGATCCCTCCCATTGAAGGCAAAGGTAAATAGGCAGTAAGCGAAGCAAACATAAGCACCATGATTGCCAAAAATGCCGAGGCAAAAATAGCGGATAATGGGGTCTTGGCTCCACTTTGGTAGTTTAAACCTGATCTTGTAAATGATCCTGCCCCAGCATAGCAGGAAAACATACTTCCCAGCACATTACTCAAGCCCTGACCAACAAACTCCTGATTGGCATTTAGCTCTTGCTTGCTTTGCAATGCAATCGCCCTCGCTATCGCCACTGACTGGATCAAGCCCAATAAGGCAATGGCCAAAGCATCCCCAAATAATAGTTTCACATTTTCTAGGGCTAAATCGGGCCAAGCAAATGCTGGTAGGCTTTCACTGATTTCTCCCACTAGTGGAACGCCTTTCTCTACCCCTCCAATCGCCAAATTGAGCACACTCCCAAACACCATAGCAATCAGCATATAAGGCAGTTTAGGCCATATCCGTTTAAGCCCTACCGCCATCAGCCAAGTGCCCGCTCCCACCAATAGCACCCATTGGTTGATTTGATCCCAGCTAAGCAATAGACTCTTCCAATTCCCCAAAAAGCTTAAGCCATTTGGCAAATGAACGCCCAAAATATGAGGCAACTGACTCGTGATAATCAAGATCGCGGCTCCTGCTGTAAAGCCAGCTATCACCGTCTGAGAAACGTACTTAACTAGTTTGCCTACTCTAAACAGCCCAAATATCAATTGAAAAACGCCCGCCATAAAGCACTGCGTTACCGCCAATTGTATATAAAGCGGCGTTCCAGGAACCGCATCTTTGCTTAAAGAGGCAAACACGACTAAAGAAATTGCAGTGGTAGGACCAGAAACCAGATGAAAGGAAGAACCGAATAGGGCTGCGATTATGGGCGTTATCATGGCCGTAAATAGACCGTACTCCGGAGGCAATCCTGCAATCAAGGCAAAGGCTACCCCTTGTGGCAAAACGATAATAGCCCCCGTAATACCCGCCAACAAGTCTGCTTGGACATTCTTACCACTGAGGAGTGGTATCCATTGCAAAAAAGGGAAAACCCTAGCCCAAGCGCTCCTTTTATTCATCTCGGGAATTTACGGATATTAATTCAAGCACGATAATCCCCCGTTTATTCGACATTTTCTCCAGTACTGTAACCTTCTATTGACCTTTTGTTAACATTTAGGTAATATTACCGTAAGAGTAAGATAACCTGTGTGTTTATGAAAGTCGTGATTGGATTAATCGGTTTCTTGTTCGCCTGGGGAAATTCAGGACCTAAATCAGGGATAGACGCGGATATTGCAGCCTACCACTGGCAGGATTTTTATGCCTTACCCGAAGCGCACCAAAGCATAGAGTTTCGAGCCGTAGATGACAAATTATTGACTGCGGCTGTCTTTTACCTTAGCAACCAAGTTAGGGAGCAGCATGGTCTTAGACCTTTTGACTTTGATCCTGACCTTCAAAGGATGGCCCTTTATCATACCAAGGCTATGGCTCAGTTTCATTTTATGGGGCATTACAATGACTTTGATCCTAAAATGAAAACTCCGGCCAAGCGTGCTTGGGAGTTTAACGCCAACTTCTCCTCGGAGAATGTCGGCCGCTTTTTGCTTTATCAAGTGGGCGATGATGAGACCTATTATGCCGCTTATCAAGATGGCAAAAACCATTTCTTTGATTTAGATGAAAACCCCATTCCCAAGCATACTTATTGGAGCTTTGCTGAAGCAGTAATGCAAGCTTGGTTAGATTCTCCTTCCCACCGACGTAATTTGCTCAACCCTAATTATGGCACCTTAGGCTGTGCTGTATCAATGAGTCCGGGTGAACAACTCCCTTACACCATTCCTGCGGCCTACGCTACCCAGAATTTTGGTCCCGTTTCAGATCCGTTTTAAGGCAGTCTTTGCTGCATGATAGCCACACATACCATGTACACCACCTCCGGGAGGAGTGGCGGCAGAGCATAAAATCAATCGTTTATTGGGGGTAGTGTATGGATTGATGCGCGCTACTGGTCGGGTAAATAGTTGCGCAAAATGAGCCGCACCACCGGTGATTGCCCCTCCCAAATAATTGGGATTATAGAGGAAAAAGTCTTTAGGACTCGTTTTATGCTTAGCCAAGATTAAGTCTTTAAAGCCAGGAGCAAAGCGTTCAATTTGATTTTCAATTCGTTCGGTCATATCAACTTCAGAACCATGCGGGACATGACAGTAAGCATAGGCGGTGTGTTGCCCCTCCGGGGAACGCTTATCAAATTCACTTTGTTGACATAAAATCAGAAAAGGCTTCTCAGAAATCCGGCCTTCCCAGGCATCTTTTTCGCTCTGGGCAATCTCCGCTAAAGTACCTCCAACATGTACCGTAGACGCAAGGCGACATTGGTGATCGTTCCATGGAATGGGCCCATCCAAAGCCCAATCAACCTTAAAAGCACCTGGACCATAATGATATTTACGCAAACGCTTTTTATAAGCACTAGGCAAGGAATCCTCGGCTATACTCGCTAATTGGAGGGGATCAGTATCAAACAAAACCACTTTACTACTAGGCAAATCACCTAATGATTGCACCCATTTTCCGCTTTCAATTTCGCCCCCTAAAGACTCAAAATAGCTAGCGAGTGCTTTTGTAATGCTATGCGAACCTCCTTTGGCTACAGGCCAATCCACTAAATGAGCGGTAATGGCAAACATCAAACCAACCGCCGCACTAAAACGCATATCCAGGGGCAACACACTATGGCCTGCACAACCGGCAAAGAGTGCTTGGGCTCTATCACCTTGAAATTTACTCTTAGCTAGGCCTGCGGCCGAACGCATAGCCTTAAGTCCAAAACGAGCCAACAATAAGGGATTTTGAGGCAAAGAGAGCGGGCCTAGACTATCTTTCAATAGTGCCTCTCCCCTATTCACAAAAGGCTGTACCAGTTTTTTCCATGCCTCAGCATCTTCCCCTAAATTGGCCATAGTCTGTTCCACAGAACGATAAAGCATGACCGCTGGTTCATTGTCTAGTGGATGAGCGACAGAGGCCTGGGGATACACCCAATCCAGACCATGTTCCGCTAAGGGCAAAGTCTTCCAGTAGGGTGAAAGCACGCCCATTGGATGTACCGCAGAACAGTAATCATGTTGAAAACCAGGCAAAGTAAGCTCAGCCGTACGAGTGCCTCCCCCAATCATTTCATGGCCTTCGACAACAATCACTTTAGCTCCATTTCGAGCTAACTCTATGGCTGCAGATAGGCCATTTGGCCCGGAGCCAATTACAACAGCATCATAATCAGACATAGACGGAATCCTCCACTGGGTAAGGCTGTAATTTGCGCAATTCGCTGATTTGAATACGCCCGCTATCTAATTGACCTTCAGCGGCATCCGCAATGCGCCAATCGAGATGAGGACGAGCCATAGGCTGGGATTCTACAAAGATACACCGGACATCTCCCGGCTCGAATTGGCAGCGTTTCTGGATAGCCTCAAGCAACAACTCATGGTGCAGATGACCGTCTCCAAAGTTCCAACCAAGCGCTACGCCAGCCACTAATTCACCATCCCGCCAAATGTAATCGTCAATATTTTCTACCGCTCGCGGAACGAGTAGTTGGAGGGCACGCCCATGCAGGTGCATCATACGAAAACCCGTTACCTTACTAACCAAGGATTCGGCAGTCAGCGGATCATAAAAGGGTGCCAATTGCTTCATCAAAGTCTTAGAAGTCTTGACCAAATGATCATCCAACTTCTCTTCCGTACCCTTTTTAAATAACCAAACACTATAGGCCCAATTACCAGCGTAGTAGCGCATAGAAAGCAAGAAGGAAACGTATTGGGGAAAGAAGTTACCGATTAGGGGTACTAGCAATAATCCTGTAGCAAGAGCGGCAATCAGCAGAGGCGATTGTAGTGTCAAAAGGGAAACATCTGCATGCGCTCCAAACAACACAAAAGCCCCATAAACCATGATTACGTTCCACTCAATGGGTACCCCCATGGGGATGTTGCCGGTGATAAAAAGATGGAAGAGTAACATGGCCACCAAGGCAAATTGAGTCAATGGACCTCCATCCCCTAAGACCAATAATATCGGGAAGGTATATTCAATCAAAGTCCCACTATGGGCCATCATAGCAGCCAATCGACTGGGTCGTAGATCATCTGGATAGGATTTATATAATCTTCGTCTCAGCCAGGTAGATTGAAATATCGCGCTATTACTGAGCATCACGCCGATGACAGAAGGAAAATGTTGATTTAGCTTAGAGGTGGCTGCCCAAAACCAAACACCCCACCAAACCCACTTCGATCCGGCCAAAGCATCCTCTGGAAACAGAAAACAAAGCAAAGCTACATAGTAATGCTCCGCTCTAGCCGATAAGAAGATCGATCGATCCAGTATCCCTAGCAAGGGTAGCAAAATGGCATTGGGTAATAATAATTCAGGGGTAAGCTCCGGCGCGATCAGGGCTCTAAGCAAAAAGCCTAGATGAGCGATGTATAGGAGAACATCCACAATATTGCGCTTATCGCCGCCAATTACAGGAGCCTTAGGAAATAGGGGGAGTTTGATCGTTCCGGGACGGACGAAATGCGCGACTGCCGTAACCGGCGGGAAATATTTACCTGTTAGTGGTCCACTACCTGAACCTAATCCCATACCCTCAAACAGTATGCTCCACAAGACTGCCTTTATCAAAGCTTCCGGGACTGCCCACCAGCTACCAATTTCGCTGGGAGAACCTAATTCAGTAGAGAAGGAGCAGAAAAACATCCAGAAGCCCATATAAAGCCCCATTTTCAAGATGTAAAACACGAAAACGGAGGGTGGCGATCCGTAGCCTTGTAAAGCCCAGGCTTCGCAAAGCATCTGGCACCTTTTGGCGAATGGCTGTTTCTGCCACTGCTCAAAATCAAAGGGCAAGGGTTTGGGGTCGAGTAGCTTCATCTAGAGTAGTTTTGTAGTCAACAAAAGGGCATTTAGTAGCGTTGTTCCTTATACATTCGTCCTTAAGGGAAACAGTATTTCCTATATAATTTACTTGCAAAACCAGAGAACCCATGAAAAGAAATTCAGTCCTATTTACAAGTCTGTTCGTTTTCACTTTGATGCTCCCAGCCCAAACCATCAAAATCGAAAAGCGTATGGGCGAACTGCAATTTTTTCAAGCAGGCAATCAGCTTAAGCCCAAAGCTTTGCTTACAGTTCTAGAATCTCATCCAGAATCCTATATCCTTGCTCAAAAGGCAAACCGAAACCTGGTTAGTTCTATGGTAGTCGGTGGCATCGGAGGCGTTTTTATCGGCATTCCTGTCGGCATGGCCTTAAGTGGCGCTGATCCTGCCTGGGAATTACTAGGCGTTGGAGCTGGCGTTTCATTAATTGCTTTCACCTTTGGTCGCAGGTCAGATAAGCAATTTAGATCAGCGGTAGCTTCCTACAATCAATCCCTTGGCCATCTAGATTCTCGAAGCTTCCAGCCACAGTATTCCTTGATCTCTGATAGTGATGGCTTGGGTCTACAAATCAGGTTTTAGCGTTCCGCGCAGCGGCTCCCAAACCCCAACTAACCCAAAAAGGACTTGATCACCCTAGGCAAGCCCATGCTATCATAATTGAGGTGCTTGGCCCCATCTACATAAAGGGTAGTACCACTGATATAACTGGCTAAGGGACTGGCAAGAAAGCAAACGGCATTGGCTACCTCCTCCACAGTACCGAAACGGCCAGCGGGAATCCCCTCACGCGCCTGATTGAACATCTCCTGAATGGGCGGCGGATAGTTTTCTAGACCAGAAGATTCAATAATGCCCGGTGCTACACAATTGATCCGCATTTGATATTCGCTCCATTCGACGGCCAGGGTTTTGGTAATGTTTTCTACCCCAGCTCTGGCCGCTCCTGTATGAACCATGCCCGGAAAACCTGCAAAGATATCTGCGATGATATTGACAATGGTGCCAGACTTTTGAGGCATGAAGAAGGCCTTAGCCATCTCGCGGATCATAAAGAAGGTCCCGTTGAGATTGTTATTGATAACGGCATTCCAACCCTTATCATTGATCATTTCAGCAAGCGCGGGAAATTGTCCACCAGCATTATTGACAAGGATATCAAGGCGGCCAAATTCTTCTTTGATAAAGGCGGCAAGGGCTTCAATTTGCTCAGTTTGGCGAATATCACAGGCTTGATAGGCGCAGCCAAGCGTTTCGGCGGCTTTGGCGAGTGGACCTTCTTTGCGGGAACAAATAATGACTTTAGCCCCGAAAGACTGCATCATCTCCGCAATAGCATAACCAATACCACTACGACCTCCGGTTACTAAAGCGACCTGGTCTTGAAAAAGAGAAGAGGAAAACATATGGTTTTGAATCAAATTCGGATGGATAGAAAAAGGGGCACAAATCTAAACTAATCTCGCTTAGGGATATTGAGCATGGCTCGGGTTTCTTCTATACTAGCGATTTCGCGTCCCATCATATTGGCAAGCTTCACACCCCATTCCACGCATTCGCCATTGGATTTGGCCATTTCACCATTGGGGAGATAAAAATTATCCTCTAAACCTACTCGGAAGTTTCCTCCCATGGTACAAGCGACGGCTGCTAGTTGCCATTGCTTACGACTGATCCCAATCACCTGCCAAAAAGCACCGTCTGGCACTTGTTTGATTTGGTGTATCAAGTTCTCCGTACTGGCGGGTATGCCCCCCATAACCCCCATTACCAAACTATAACAAGCATTTGCGGGCAATTTCCCCATATCTCGTAGCGGCACCGCATTACGGATATGACCGGTATCAAAGCATTCCATTTCGGGCGTAGTTCCAGCCTCCACCATAGCAGCTAAGAAATACTGCATGCTGTCAAATGAGTTTTCGAAGATGGTATTCCAATAAAACTGCTTAGCCTTTTTTGAGTAGATGGCATAGTTCATGGAACCCATGTTGAAGGCCGCCATATCGGGTTTGAGGGCTTTGACATGGCGGATGCGTTCCTCGTCAGTGATGCCAATGGCGCCGGTTGAGTAGTTGATGATGACCTCCGGGCAACGCTTCCTCACTTCCTCATGGATTTGCTCAAATACTTCTAGTCGCCAGGAGGGTCGACCGTCGTCTTCGCGCGCGTGGATGTGGACGATACTGGCGCCGGCATCGACGGCTCGTTTGGCTTCTTCGCCTAGTTCGGCCGGAGTATATGGTATATATGGACAATGGGAGCGATTAGTCGCCGCTCCCGTTAATGCCGCTGAAAGGATGAGTTTTTTCATATTTGATGGTTCTTTGGTAGGCGCGGCATGCATGTCCGCACCTACCATTCAATTTTATTTCCCTGTCCAAACTGGACTCCGTTTTTCTCTAAAGGCTTTGATGCCTTCTTGGCCGTCAGCACTCATGATGGTTTGACGAAACATATTGAGAAGGTATTGATGCTCGCCTTCGCTGGGTCGAATGTGATCGTAGGCTTCGAGTCCCATGCTGATGGCTTTAGGGCTGTTTTGGCGTAGCTCGTTGATGATTTCCTGGGTTCTTTGCTCTAATCGGTCGGCAGGACAGCTGTCGCTGACTAGACCATAGCGTTCCGCGTCGCGGACGGGTAAATTATAGCCTCTGATACACCAATCCATCACTTTGCGAGCGGGCATGACTTGCAAAAGAGAAGCCATTACTTGGAAAGGGAAAAGACCTCTTTTTACCTCTGGAAGCCCTAGCTTGATATCATCTAGTGCCAGCACGATATGCGCGCCTGCTAGGAACAAGAAACCACCCGCATAGACATTACCGGCAACTTTACAGACAACTGGTTTGCGAAGATCTCTAAAAAGCTGTCCGATGAGAATTTCTTCCGCAGGCTGCGGAACGCTAGAGTCGTTAGGTTCTACCATGCCAGCAAAAGCTTTGAGGTCTGCTCCCGCGCAAAAAACCTTGCCCTTGGCTTGAATCAAAAGCATCCAAACATCTTCCCGATGAAAGGCCACATTGAAAGCATAGGCAATCTCATTGACCATCTGAGGATGCAGAGCATTTTTTTTATGCTCTCGATCCAAAGTCAGGCTCATGACACGATCCTCGATCTTTACCTCAATAAAGGCGAAGCTTTGATCCTCAAATTGAGCGCATTGCTCGCTTGTATATAGTTTCATTTAGTCAGTTTCTGAAAGTTTGAGTAGGACAAATCCGGATTCAACATTGCTGCCTTCTACGGCATAGATTTCTTCGACTGTTCCAGTTTTAGCCGCAGTAAGGGTATTTTCCATTTTCATAGAGGATAGCACCAAAAGCGGATCACCTGCATCAACCCTTTGTCCTGGCGCTACCAAAATCTTGACGATTTTTGAGGGCATGGGCGCTTGATAGTTGCCAGCTTCTTTTTGGGAAGAGCGCTGGGGGAATCGATCCTTGATACTAAGCGTCTGACTACCCAAGGCTTCATTTTGCAGAAAGACTTGATTGTCATTTAAGGCAAAGTCGAAGGCATGGCGAGTAGCGTTTAATTCAAATACCACCTGTTCATCCCCTGCCTCCAACAATTTTACTTTTGACTCTGCTCCAAAGTAGAAGTGCTCTTTTTGATAGCGATATTGCAGGGAGACTTCGGCTTCGCCGAACATAAAGGCCTTTTGCTGGGGTGCGGAGTAATTGTTCCGCCAGCCGGAAGGAATAGATCTCAACAGGCTACGCTTAGATTCTCGCTCTTGCCAAGCTTGAAGGGTCGCAGCGATGGCGAACAGTTCTTGCTCTTGGGATGAGCGTTCCGCGGAGCGGGCCAAATCAGGATGCTCGACCAAAAAGTGGGTATCATAGTTTCCCGCTCGAAAATTTGGATGAGCAAATAAGGCTTGCAAAAAGGCCTGATTGGTAGTGGTACCCAAGCAAAGCATTTGACTTAAGACATAAGTCATTTTGCGATGAGCCACTTGACGGTTAGGTCCCCAAACGATCAGCTTCGCAATCATCGGATCGTAGTAAATGGAAATTTCACTACCACTCTTGATAGCACTATCCACTCTTAAACCTTCCACTTTTGGCCATTCAAAACGCAATACCTTGCCCGTTACGGGTCGAAAATCTTGGTCGGGATCCTCGGCATACAGGCGGCATTCAACCGCATAGCCATTGCCTTTTATATCAGTCTGTTCTAGCCCCAAGGGCCCTCCCATAGCTGATTGAATCTGGAGTTCGACAAGGTCTAAGCCGGTGATAGCCTCCGTAACGGGGTGCTCTACTTGCAGGCGAGTGTTCACCTCCAGGAAGTAAAAATCTCCGCTTTGCTGGTCGTAGATAAACTCCACCGTGCCTGCATTGTCATAATTGAGGGCTTTGGCAGCTTGCACAGCAGCTTGGCCCATACGCTCGCGCAGTGCCTCATCCATAATGGGAGAAGGACTCTCCTCGATAACTTTTTGGTAGCGTCGCTGAATGCTACATTCTCGTTCGAGGAGGTGAATGACATTGCCATCTTTATCCCCAAAGATTTGAAACTCAATATGGCGGCCTGATTGGATGTATTTTTCCACTATGAGGGTATCATCGCCAAAAGCATTCATGGCTTCCCTTTTCGCTGCAGCAATCGCTCCTGCTAATTCATTTTCAGCATGGACAATGCGCATCCCTTTGCCTCCTCCGCCAGCAGTGGCTTTGAGGAGAACAGGGAAGCCTATTTTGATGGATTCGGATTGAATTCGTGCCTCACTTTGATCATCGCCTTGGTAGCCGGGAACGGTAGGTACATTGTGGGCTTGCATGAGGGCTTTAGCTTTGGCTTTATCTCCCATGGCTTCAATCGCCTCTGGATTGGGACCGATAAATACAAGCCCTTCAGATTGGCAACGCCGAGCGAAAGAAGCGTTCTCAGAGAGAAAACCATAACCGGGATGAATGCCTTTGGCTCCACTCTGCTTTGCGGCGGCAATGATTTTATCTTGATCCAGATAGGAAGCAGCGGGATCACTTTCACCAATATGCAGGGCGACATCAGCGGCCTTTACATAAGGCGCATTCTGATCAGCGTCTGAGTAGACCGCAATGGATCGAATCCCCAGCTTGCGGCAGCTTTTGATGATACGATGGGCAATTTCGCCTCTATTGGCAATCAGTATACTTTGCATGGATTCGTGGCTTGAGGCTTACATTCTAAATACTCCATATCCTTCAGCGCCTTTGATAGGTTGGTTATAGACGATGGCGAGGCTAAAACCGAGATAGTTACGCGTTTCGCGGGGATCAATCACTCCATCGTCCCATAGTTCGGTGGTGGAGTACCAGGCATTGGATTTCTTTTCGGCTTCAGTGATCATCATTTGTTGGATCATCTTGCCCTGCTCTTCATTGTATTCTTGTCCGGTGGACTTGGCAGAGGCTTTTTGGATGATCTCCATGACTCCCGCTAATTGCTCAGAGCCCATTACCCCGATCTTGGCGTTTGGATAGGTAAATAGAAAGCGAGGATCAAAGGAACGACCGTTCATACCATAGTTGCCAGCCCCGTAGGAAGAGCCAATCATAAGCGTGATATGAGGTACCTCGCTATTGGAAACGGCATTGATCAGCTTCGCGCCATTTTTGATAATCCCTCCCTCCTCGTAGGCTTTGCCCACCATATAACCGGTGGTATTGTGCATGAAGATGAGCGGAATATCGTTTTTATTGGAGAGTTGAATGAACTGAGCGCCCTTATTGGCAGACTCCGAAAAGATTACGCCATTGTTGGCCAGGATCCCTACCGGATAGCCATGGATTTTGGTCCAGCCTGTGATCAGACTATTACCGTATTCGGGTTTGAACTCAGTAAACTCGGAGCCATCCGTAATACGCAATATCAGTTCTCTAGCATCGAAAGGCTTCTTGACGTCAGCAGGTACTACGCCCAGGATTTCTTCCGGATCATGCTTGGGAGGGAGACTCGTTCCCGAAGGGACAAAATGAGGAGTGGTCACCTTTACAAACTCCATCAAATCTCTAGCGATGCGAATGCCGTCTAGCTCATCCTCAGCCAAAAAATCCGAGACGCCAGAAACCCGACTATGCATTTCCGCTCCGCCTAATTCTTCATCCGTTGCGACCTCATTGGTGGCCATTTTGACCAAAGGAGGACCCGCGAGAAAGACTTTGGCGGCTCCCTTCTGAAAGATGGCAAAGTCAGACATTCCGGGTACATAAGCACCTCCAGCAGTGGCATTTCCAAATACAATCGATATGGTGGTCAGTCCCATCTTACTGCGGCGGGTAATCTCCCGAAAGGTCTCTCCCCCGTAGTTAAAGATCTTGGCCTGATCTGGCAGGTTCGCACCACCGCTTTCAACGAGATTGATGGTAGGAAGGCGATTTTCTCGTGTGATATCACCAATTCGTAAGGCTTTGAAGGTAGTCGCATAATCTACCGAGCCCCCTTTACGGGTACCGACATTCGCATTGATCATGCAGAGTTTTCCCTTTACTAAACCTACACCAGAAACATTCGTTCCTCCTGCGCCAAAGCCTCCACGGGTTTCTAGACCAGCTAAGGGCAATAATTCTAAGAAGGGACTGTCACGGTCTAGGACTAATTCTAAACGTTCTCGAGCGAGTAATTTCCCTCTCTTGCGAGCCCGAGCAATATGCTTGTCTTTGCCTTGAAAACGGCTTTTTTCCATATTCTCCTCGAGCTTATGGATCAAAGCCAGCATTTCAGCATAGTTTTCTTTAAAGGCTTGACTATTGGGATTGATATGAGAATGAAGTATCTGCATAATGGGTATTAAAAAGAAATCAAGGCGTCTAGGTCCATATCAAAAGACTCCCCCAAACTTTCGTAATAGTTTTGACCAAAGTAGCGGATGAAGGATTCGACTCCTTTGTCAGTAAAATGCGGCAGGAGAATGGACCAGACCATTTTTTCACCATCTTCGCCCGTTTTCTCTCCGCGGATGATCTGTTGGGAAAGCCAGTAAAAAGTGAGCATCCAAACGATAAAGGAAATGTTATGATAGGTTCCGGGCACAGCTTCGGGATGCATATTCCCCAGTTTAATAGCGAAAGCAATCGCCGCTTTATTGGCAGCCACAGTTTGTTCTGTCATTTCCCGAAACTGTTTTTTTACAGCCGGATGTTTGAGTACCTGAGTATCGAGGAAAATAAAAGCGTATTGCTTTTGAAAGCGATAATAAAGCTGAATCTCGTTGTGCAGATTTTCAAAAGAAGGTAGTTGACGAGACTTGCTCCTTTCAATCTGCATTTTGTCCCACATCTGCTTGGCAATGGCTTCTAAGAGGACATCCTTGTCTTTGAAGTGATAGGCCAAGTTTCCACGACTCATGCCGATTTCCTTGGCAAGCTCAAAAAGACTTCCTGCCCCAAAACCAATGCGATTAAAATAGGCGGTCGCTTCCTGCAGTATTTTATCTTTTGTACTCAAAACATTTTTCACTAACAACCACAATTTAGTCATTAATGACTAAATACAAAACACAAAAAAACAGATGCGTAATGAATACGCACCTGCCATTAGGTTTTATTTCGAGTGTTAGTCTTGTATTTCGAAGTTGCCTAGCGAATTGGTTTCCAGCTTAATACGGCCACCATTTACTTTGAACGCACCTGCTTTGTAACCCATTTTTAGGGCAGCTTGCTTAGGCATGAGAAATCCTTCAGGGACCAGCATTACTGTTGGAGGCATACCAATGTTAAATCCTTTTACGCGTAGTTGAAGGATACCATTCTCAACAGATGCTTCAGCACGGACTTCATTTTCAGCTAGTTTGCCACCTTTATCTCCCAATTTGAGAGAGCTAGCTTCCACCACGCCTTTCTTTTTCTTCTTGATAATAATGATGATGATGATCTTGATACCAAGATTGCTTTCTACCATTTCAGTAGAGCGAGCTTCAAAAGATTTAAGTGCTGCTGAAGCCTGAGAAGTAGGCAGAGCGATGAAAAGAAGTGCCAATAAAGGAAGCACTAGGAAGCGGAGATTCTTTTTTAAGTTGTTCATTTGTTGAAGATTTAGGGTTTTGATTATTGGTAACTCCGAGTCTCCATTTTGTAACACAGATTTTCAAAAAAATCTTCCCGACTCCTATAAGTAGCTATTTATCAGTCTTTTATTTTTTTACTCCCGAAAGCTATCGGGACGCGGAACGCTTAACTCTTTAGTTCCTATTTCACAAAAACAATCAACCAGGATGAATTAATCCTTTGCTGACCGTCAAAAGGTAAAGAGAGAAACATCATCAATTTATCAGCAAGGAAAATCGAAAGATTTTACCAGTCTGTTTGATGTATAGAGAGTAAGAATCTGAAACAATTAAGAAGCCAGTTTTATCGACTAGCAATTTTCGTTTTTACCAAGCTATACATTCATCATGCACAGATTAATCCTTAATCTGGGTCTACTCTTTTTGGTTTTGGGTCTATGGGCTCAAGAAAACAATACAGACTCAGTATCACTGGAAGACTACACATTCTTCTCAGCCAGAGAAGCCTTGAAATCATCTCTTTCCTTCAGCTATTTTGATGTCGCCCCCAGACATATATTTAGTGGGGGACGCAGAGACAAGTACATCTTCAACACCTATATCGACCCGCATTTTGTGGTCTTCGACGAACATGGTAGAGGCCTGAATCGCTACCGAGGATTTATGATTGACTTCAATCCGAAGGTTAAAGCACGCATCCGACAGGATTTTTCCTCACCAGTTAAATCACCGAGCTTCATGCCGGGGGCAGATGTCTATTTTGCACTTCGGCACTCTGACAATTTAAATACCGGAGAAAGCAGAACCACGGCATTCTATGCAGGTTATCGCCATCATTCCAATGGTCAAGATTCATGCGCTCTCAGCGGTTATAGTTATTCCGAAGATTGGGGTTGTATCCAAACTGCCAATGCTGGTGAGTTCCGCATGAATCGGACAGACGGCAATTTTAGCACAAATCTGGTAAATCTTGGCCATAGAAGAATACTCGAAATAAAGGCTCCCAGCTACCTAAGTTGGATGACATTTAGCAAGCGGATCCAAAACGAAAAGATCCGCATTATGCAGGATTTCTCGACTGAGATTCATCCAGCTGGCCTATTTGGGGTAGAGATCGAAAATGATGGCCTAAACTCAGTATTAGGGGTAGATCCAGAATTAATTGGTCGTTATCCTTTTTGGAAGCTGCGATATAAACTTCAGCTAGCCACCCTGAGTGGGCATTATCTGCCAGGTTTACCTTCACTAAATAGCCCAGAATTCTCCCGTTTTACCATCGAAGCCTCTTATGCGATTAATAGAATAAATCCAGCATTACTAAATGATTGGCGATGGACCAGGCGACTTAATTTGCAAATCATCTATCACCGAGCCTTCCCTCGCAGCACCAATTCAGGTTGGCACCTCAAAGCCGGATATACCGGCAACGATGAATACAATGTCTTTTATGAAGATTCTTATGTCTACCTCTTGGCAGGGATTCATACTGGTATATTTAGCAAAAGAATGAACTCAAATATCATAGCAAAATGAACCAAGAATTGATCAATCAAATCGAAGCCTTACTCAACGCCTATTATCAAAGCGGGGAGAAGGTAGCGAACCCTATAGTCATCAGCATCGAAAGTGATGCTCAGACCCAAGCGGACAGCAGTGATCCCAAAGATTCAGGCAAGGCATGGAAATGCTGTACGGATGCAGATGGGAACATTAGTTGCAAGCTAAGACCGAAGGATTTTCGCTGCTAAGCTTCGCTTAACGCTAAATTCTGTGGCTTAAATGCTTCGCTAGGATCGACCAGCTTCACTTTATCTACCAGCGTCCCTGCCTTGATAAAGCGTGTCCCAAGCACATAGGCCTTGGCAAAATTGATGGCATCCACGGCAAGCAATTGAGTTCCTTTAAAATACCAAACCGAAAAGCTGTTTTCGACATTGGCCTCTCGTCGGACTAAGACCTCATCATAGTCTTGTGAGAGGCCTACCATTTGCAATTTGATGTCATATTGATCTGACCAAAACCAAGGCAGAGCATCGTATTGAACTGACTTACCCATAATACTTTGGGCGGCCACTTTGCCTTGATCTACGGCGTTTTGGACAGATTCAAGCCTCATATGGCGATCATAATGCGGATTGTAATGATGAGTACAATCGCCAATCGCAAAGATATCAGGATCATTTGTTTGGGCTTGAGGATTGACCAAAATGCCGTCTCCTGTCTCTACGCCTGCTTCGGTTGCTAACTCAAGATTAAGCTTGATGCCCACGCCGATGACCACAAAATCAGCGGTATACTCAGTCCCATCTTGACAGACAAGCTTTTGCATATCCTCTGCTGGCATTACCACATCTACTCTTTTGTTGAGCAAAACTTCGACTCCCTTTTGAGTATGTAAGTCATAAAAATAGTTCGATACCTCAGGGGCTGTAACTCTCGATAGTAGTCTAGATTCACATTCAAAAAGCGAGATCTCAGCGCCTAGCTTTTTGAGGGAGGCTGCGGTTTCTAGGCCAATATATCCTCCTCCAATTACCGCTACTTTTTTTTGTTTACTGGCAGCTAATTCTTTTCGAATCTTGGCGGCATCATTTGCTGTCCTGAGATAGAACACCTTAGGATTGCCTTTTATGCCTTCTATTTTGGGCACCAATGGACGAGCGCCAGTGGCGAGGATCAATTTATCATAGGTCTGTTGCTCTCCATTGTTAAGGTTTACTGACTTCGCAGAACGATCAATCTTTTCAACTTTGATTCCCAGCTGAAGTTGGATCCTTTCTTTCTCGTAGCTGGCAGCGGAACGCAATAAGTACTTATCTAGCTTTTCCTCATTGGCAAGGTAAGCCTTTGAAAGAGGCGGTCTATGATATGGAAGTTCAGGATCACCATCATAAAGGATAATCTCGCCTTCCCAACCCTCTCTACGCAAGGCAAAAGCAAAATTCACGCCCCCATGACTAGCACCAATCACTACACAGACTTTATCAGCAGTAGTTTGCTGGCTCATATTTAGCAAATATTTATTGAGCGACTTTCAAAACTAGGCCATCAAGCTCGTCTGAGATTTCTATCTGGCAAGACAAACGACTGAACTCATTATAAGCTTCTTCAAACTCGAGCATATCTTTTTCGATATCTCCAGCTGGCCCCACTTTGGGCATAAAGTCCTCAGCCACATGCACGTGACAGGTAGCACAAGAGCACACGCCTCCACAATTGCCGTCAATGCCTTTGATGTCATTGTCTACCGCCAACTGCATAATAGAGCCTGAAGTAGCCTCTAGGGTGATGCTTTCATTATCAGAAGTGATGAATGTTATTTTTGCCATGGTATGATTTTCAAATTATAGGGATAAACGTTCCGCGATGTAGCGGTAAAAAAGAAAAAAAGAAAGTGGCTAATCATGCCCTTTAAAACTAACTACAAGCTGATCAAAACCCACTTTACGTTTAAACTCCCCTAGTGATTCAATGTTTTCTTTGCCGCTGTGAATTTGGATCGATTGAAGCTTTTGAGGTAATAGTTCTAACAGCATCCGCATGATTTGTCTTGCATGTGTGGCCCCCAAGCAATTATGATGGCTAAAGCCAAAACTCACATGAGGATTGATCTTGCGATCGAGGACCACTTCATTGGGGTTTTCAAATACAGCAGCATCGCGATTGGCAGAGGCCCAACATAGAGAAACGCGACTATCAGCTTTGATCGCATGTTCACAAATCTCAGTCCCAGCATTTACGACTCTCCCCATATGAGTTAGCGGGGCAAAATAGCGGATCAATTCTTCGATGGCAGGTTTGATGATCTCTGGTTCTGCTTGGAGACGAGCCATAGAAGCCGGATGCTCCGCAAAATAAGCGATGGAGTTAGTAACTGCGTTGATGACGGTATCTCGCCCACCTGCAAAGGTCAACACGAGAACGCCTTTTACCTCCTCTCGGGTGAGTTTCTTACCATTGATCTCAGTGGCAAGCAGCACCGAATAAAAATCCTCTCCGGGATTGGCAATTGCCTTATCAATCTGAGCATCGATATAATCGTAAAGGATATTCGCTTTGGCTCCATCTAAGGCTTCGCCCTCGCTGCGAAATACGTGGGTCCCCCATGAGATCCAAAGCTCCGCTTCTTCATAAGGGATATTGAGCAGCAGGGTCAAGGCCCTTGATTGCAAAGGAAGGGCAAATTCATTGACTACCTCTACCCTATCCTGCTCTAAAACATGATCCAATAAGTCCTCGATAATCGTCTTAAGCTTGGCTTGATAAGGAGCTTCCAAGGGACGCTTAAACCAAGGCTCTACTGCTGCCCTGTAATCAGTATGGACAGGGGGATCCATTTCGAAGGGAATCTGCCTAGTCTCACGAATATTTACCTCCGAAGGGACGACTATGCGGCCTGGTATAGCAGCAGAACTAAAGTTTTTATAATTGTGAGCGGTTTTGCGTAGATCTCGTAAACGCAAAACCATCTTTACCGGATCGTCTTGATCATTCATTTCGGCGATGCCTTTTTCGATACGGGCCTGCTCAAAGGGATCTGGAAATTCGCTTTTATTCATTTCTAGGAGATATTAGGCTGGTGAGGGATATATAGTCTGATCAAAAAAGCGAAGGCTCTTTTCGACATGTTTTTGCCAATAGGGCCACTCATGACCACCAGAAAATTCTTCATAAGTATGAGAAATCTCAGTGGCTAGTAAGGCTTGGTGAAGCGTTCGATTAGCCGCTAAAAGAGAGTCTTCTAAGCCACAATCAAAGCGCAAGGGAGGCATCTGATTGCGGTTATGAAGGATACTATCGATTACATCAGGCCATTCGCATTCGGTTTCATATTGGGCAATGGGCTCTTCGACAAACTCCACCATTTGCTCAAGCTTAGTGATAGAACTATGCGCAGAAATGGCAGAGAAGCGTTGCGCGAAGCGCGAACCCAAAGACAAAGCACCATAACCTCCCATAGACAAGCCTCCAATGCAAAGCTTTGATTGCTCAGTTGCCGCAGGAAAACACTCTCTAATCGCTTGTGGGACATCTGAAACGATCCATTGGGCGAAATCCTTTTGATGGTGCTTGAAGTAGGCAGAACCGTCTCCCCATAGCCCATCAGAAGGCATGGCAATGATGGCTGGTTTAATCAGGCCTTGCTGGATCAATCGCTCTGCAGTATGGTGGGCTCCGCCTTTATAAGCCCAAGCCCAGGCACTACCGTAGACACCGTGCAACAGAATATAAATGGGTAGATCGTTCTGCGGAACAGTCTCAGGTACATAAACACAGATGTCGCCACGGCCTTGAAGGTGCTGGCTCTTGACCGTGATAAAGTGCAGGCCGTCCCTGCTGTAATCAGCAGATGATAGTTCTATGGTGCGGAAGTGGCTGATAACTTTAGGATTTAGGGTTGCGACTTAGTCAAAAACGATGACGCCTTTGGCATTTTTACCCGCGAGCATATCGTCAAAGGCTTGTTGAAGTTCTGATAAGCGATATTCGCGAGTGATCATCTCATCTAGTTTCAGGCTGCCGTTTTGGTAGAGTGCCATCAGTTTGGGAAAATCTATTTGCGGGCGACATTGGCCATAGAGGGGATTGATATAAGTTTTGTCCCACTCAAAAAGCCGCATATCAATGGTAATTTCTTCTTCTATACCACTGACCTGAACAGCGGTGCCCGCATTGCGGACCATGGCTAGTGGAGCTGCTCCCAGAGCTGGAATTGCCGTACTTTCAAAGGCATAGTCAGCCCCTCTGCCATGACAAAGTGCCTTTACTTTTTCTGCCGCGGCTAGAAGGCCAGTATCCTCTCGGTCTGCTAGTATCAAATCGGTAGCGCCAAATTGCTTAGCGAAATCTAGTTTTTGGGGATTGATATCTATGGCAATGATCTTAGCCGCTCCGGCTATCTTAGCTCCTTGGATCACGTTGAGCCCTACTCCTCCACAGCCTAAGACCACCACAGAGCTCCCGGCTTGAACCTTGGCGGCATTTACTACTGAGCCATAGCCCGTCATTACGCCACAACTCACAATGCTAGCAGCAGAAAAATTGAGATCAGTGATTTCCACTTTGACCGCCGCTGAGCGTTTGATAATAGCATATTCACTCAAGGTGCCAAGGTTGAAGGATCTCTCAATCGGCTGAGCGTTCCACGAAGTGGCCTCCAAATGCGCATGACCGGGCGTATGTCCATTAGCACCCGCAACGACAGGAGAATGGTTTTCACAAATATGCTGGTTGCCCTCTTGGCACTGGAAACAATGCATACAGGGCGTTGCCCAATTTAGAATTACCTGATCACCTGCTTGCAAATCTTCAATGCCATCTCCTACTTGAAATACTACACCCGCGCCTTCATGGCCCATCACGATGGGTTTGCCCCAAGAAAGCGAATCATAATCTGTATGACATAATCCAGCGGCTTTGATTTTGACGATGATCTCGTCGGATTTAGGTTCCGCAAGTTGAACCCTTTCGATAACAAACTGGCCGTCACCCGTGGCGATGGCACTGAGAGAAGAGAGAGACATGGCGAGTAGCGTATGTGATGAGAGATACAATAATCGCTCAAAAGGGAGAGATAATCCTTTCCTATTTTGATGAAAAAATAAACTATTTTGTCATCTCGAACATGAATCCACTCAAAAAAGCTACAAGATAAGCAACTCATGAAGCCAGAGTTAGAGGAAATCCAATTGGGCGTAGAGCACAGTATCTTAGCTTTTCACTATGAACAAAGCCGCTTTGATGCCCCCTGGCACTTCCATCCTCAATTGGAGCTCACCTATATCAAAAAGAGCATTGGCACTAAGTTTATCGGTGATTTTGTAGGACCATTTGAAGCGGGAGAATTGGTATTGCTCGGAGCCAATCTACCTCATTGCTGGAAAGACCAGGCTCAGAAAGAGGGTCCAGCAAGCAGCACAGTCATCCAATGGAATGAAGGTATTTTTGCAGCTGTACCTGAGTTGGATAGCATGTTTAGGATGTTTCAATTTGCTGCTCAGGGGATCATTTTTGACTTGGAGGGTAAGCGGGAGATCCTATCCAGAGTGGATATACTGCCCTTGTTGGCGGGGCAGGAACTTTATATGAGCCTTTTGGGTCTGCTGGTAGACTTATCCGCTTGTAGGTATGCGACTTTGTCGAACGCCAAGTTTAGTCAATATCTAC
>CAZHOC010000004.1:23295-23506 GCA_964534295.1 uncultured Bacteroidia bacterium
CGCCAGAATATGGCAGTCGCATCGCCAAGATTCATGATTTCATCGAATTACATTACCAGAGGAAGATTTACCTCCAAGAGCTTGCTGCTCTAGTCAATATGTCTGAACAGTCCTTTTCGCGCTTTTTTAGCAAGATGATGGGCCGGCCCTTTTTTAGCTTTCTCAATGAATACCGCATCAATGTCGCGGGTCGGATGTTGATTGACACTGA
>CAZHOC010000005.1:0-21452 GCA_964534295.1 uncultured Bacteroidia bacterium
CTGGCTTTTGACCTCGAGGAAGATGGTCTGCTGGGTAGTTTTGCTTACGTCAATAATGGCGGTTTGCCGGCTACAGATAATGTGCTGGGCGTCCTCAATCTAGAGATGATTGGCTATTATGATACCGACCCCAATACTCAGACATTTCCGACTGGCTTCAATCTCCTATTTCCCAACGCTTACAATGCCGTCGCTGCTGATGGCTTTCGAGGTAACTTTGTAACAAATGTGGCTAACCAAGCCTCTTCTAGCTTGATGGATGCATACGAAAATGCTGCTAATCAATATGTTCCCGATTTAAAAGTAATTTCAGTGGCAGTACCTGGTAATGGACAAATTGCCCCGGATTTGCGGAGAAGCGATCACTCTATCTTTTGGGATGCGGGCATTCCTGCCTTGATGCTGACCGATGCCTCTGAATTTCGCAATCCATATTATCATACGGTAAATGATACCATCGGCAATCTCAATATGACCTTCCTGAGTAGGGTAGTGCAAGCGAGTGTGGCCACTCTCGCCCAAAATGCGGGCCTGATTCATGGCAGTGCTGAGGTGAGTACTATTCAGATGCAGGCTACCTCAATTGAACCCTTTGGTGATGGGTGTAAAGTCTTTGATTGGGTAGATCCGCTATCCAAGGAACTATACATCCAAACCGATTGCGAGATTAGCCAAAGCCAAGTACGCCTCTTCGAACTTCAAGGGCGCGCAGTGCTTAAGGCTGAGCTGAGCACCTTCGGCGAACGTCAAAACTTTAGCCTCGCTGGCTTACCTCAAGGCATTTATGTGCTGAGTGTAGAGAGCTCCGAAGGTGCTTATCGTAAGAAGATCCTTTTGCGCTAGATCCTTTTAGGGTTTACCGCTGCGCGGAACGATTATCCCTAGGCAAGCAGGCAGTGCCTTGTCGCTGACCGAATCATCCTCTGTTCATTTCGACAGAGGCCGATAGGCCGACGAGAAATCTCCTATCGCTGTTACCTAACTACATCATGAAGTCAAGGAGATTTCTCCTCGCCTTAGTAGGCTCTTCGGTAGGTGCGCGCATGCATGCCGCACTTTAGGGGTAAGCGTTCTGCGAAGCAGTCCAAAAAAATAAAACCTTGTAAACGACTGTAAAAGAGATAGTTATTAGATATGGGCTTTCTCTTCCGGAATTTCTTTGTTTACCTTTTTTGCCCTGAATCATCTCCATACAAATTACACCTTAAACTAATTTGTTATGCGAAGATTCAGTCTCACCCTGCTAAGCTGCTGCTTGGCGTTAATCAGCTGGGCCAATAATATCACTCTCAGCAATGTTACTCTTACTGGTCAAAATACCACCAATCAAACTGTACTGATCCAATTCGATTTGAGTTGGGAAAACTCATGGCGTCTAAGCGTCGGCCCTTCAAACTGGGATGCGGCTTGGGTGTTTGTTAAGTATCGAAGTACAGGAGGCAATTGGCAGCACGCTACCATCAACTATGTCAATGGTACTGCCGCTGGAGATGGGCATAGTGCACCTGCTGGCGCTGCAATTAATACAATGCCTGACGGACGTGGCTCTTTTATCTACCGGAGTGCCGATGGAAGTGGCAATGTCAACTATTCTGGCGTGCAATTACTTTGGCCCTATGGTGCGGATGGGCTATCTGATGGCCAGGTAGTAGATGTACAGGTATTTGGTATTGAAATGGTATATGTACCGCAATCCTCCTTTTCTTTGGGAAGTGGGCTAGGTGGAACAGAGGCTAACCGATTTTATAGTTACCCTTTTGGTGTGGCTTACAGTATCAGCTCTGAAAATGCGATAACCGTAGGCACAACCTTCGGTAACCTTTATTACGGTAACGTTTCTGGTTCTTCAGGAGGCGATCAATTAGGTCCTATTCCGGCTGCCTTTCCTAAAGGATATGATGCTTTTTATTGTATGAAGTATGAGGTTAGTCAGGGACAATACGTAGACTTTTTTAATACCCTAACCGACGCTCAGAAAGCAGAACGTGATATCACCAACAACCAACACAAGAATACAGATGGGGTAGTGGCTCGAAATACGATTTCCTATATCAGCGGCAATGCTACCACCTCTACTCCTGATCGTCCGATCAACTATGTCAATAGCAATGATTATTTGGCCTATTTGGATTGGTCTGGTCTTCGCCCTATGACAGAGTTTGAATTTGAAAAAGCTTGTAAAGGACCGGTAAATCCGCCAGTAAACTCTTTTGCTTGGGGCAATGCCAATATTTACGACAACGGCAACCCTTATACCGTCAATAGTGATGGCAACCCCAATGCCAATGTGGTAGATATGGGCACTGGGATCGGTAATGCCTTTTATCAGACCACTGCTTCAGGCTTTGGTGGGCCGGTACGTTGTGGCATTTTTGCCGCCAGTGCGGTCAATAAAACCAGAGAAGAAACCGGTGCTACCTACTATGGCATCATGGAAATGACGGGCAATCTATATGAACGTATGGTATCAGTTGGAGCACCTGGGGGGCGAGCCTTTACTGGAAATCACGGGGACGGCAGTTTGACTGCCACAGGAGAGCATAATGTTGCCAATTGGCCAGGAGTAACGACCGGTGATATTGGCTATCGTGGTGGCTCCTATGCCAATGGTGCTATCTATTGTCGAGTTTCTGACCGCTTTGATGCCACCAATACCGCAAATATCACCAATAGTCGTATCGGCTTCCGTGGAGTCCGTAGCGCACAATAAGATGAAACAGTTCATCTGGCTAATCGGTCTCTTGACTTGTTTTTGTTTCCCTGCTTCCCTCCTGGCGCAGTTTCATGGGGGAAAGGGAGACGGACAAGGGATGGGGCAGCTATTGCAGAGCAATTTGCTCGGACAGCCGATGGGCCTGCAGGCCCTACTTAGCGGTGGCAATGGCGATGGACACGACAAGAGCATAAACTATACTTCTGTGAACGGATTGAATACTAATAGTCTCTTTATGGGAGGCCAAGGAGATGGGGCTGATCTAAGTATCAATACCTTGAGTATTGAGGGCGCTAATCTCGCGCAGATGTTTGCTGGTGGTGATGGCGATGGGCATGATGCTTTTGCTGCGCAAAACGCTTTAAGTGGAGAGGATCTCAGCATAATGTTTTATGGCGGTATGGGCGATGGCCATGATCAAAGCCGGACCCAAATCATAGTTGATGGGACTGAGATCTCAAGCATGTTTAATGGCGGAGAAGGCGACGGTCATGATGTCGTCGATATTCAGAGCTTTTTGTCGGGAGACAATCTCAATGTGATGTTTGGCGGAGGAGAGGGGGATGGTCATGATGTCAGTCAATATAATGGCATCGTCCCTTTCCCTGTGGTGTTGCTTTCTTTTGAAGCCTTTCCCGAGGAGACCTTTGTGCTATTGCAATGGGTAACCGAGTCTGAACAAAACAGTGATTACTTCACGATTGAAAAGACGCGAGATGGTCAACTCTTTTTGCCTGTAGTCAATGTTCCGGCAGCTGGGCAAAGCGATGAAATGCGGCCCTACGAAGCGATCGATCCCAATCCTTATGAAGGCCAATCCTTCTATAGACTCAAGGCAGTAGACTTTGATGGGGCCTTTATGTACTCGCACTTAGTAGAGGTTATGTATTCTAACGATGTTAGGTGGGATTTTTCGCTATTTCCCAACCCAAGTAGCGGTCAGATGATCAACCTAGATTTGCAAGCCATGAGCGAGGGGGACCTGGTCCAAATTGAGGTACTAGACATGAAAGGCCGATACCTTTTCCGGAAATCGCAAGTCATAGATAGAGATGGAATTTTTCATACTCAGCTAGACTTGGGATCTAGGCTCGCCGAAGGGAGTTATTTAGTAAGAGTTATCAATGGCAATCAAGGGCAGCAGGCCAAGATTTTGCTTGTTCATTAGAAGTTTGGATGTAGTTTTTTCCTACGCTTTGCGGAACGTTTGTAACGTTCTGCGAAGCAGGGAAAAACGAAACATCCCCTTTTCGCTGGCCGTCTCCTTCGAAGGGGACTAGCGATCCATATCATCCTGTACAACCCCTTTAATGGGGCTAGTTAGATATAAAGGGATGTTGAGAGTAAGCGTTCTGCGAAGCAGAAAACCCTCCTCATCCCTATTCCTTCTTCTTTGCGTAATCCGTAATGGTATATTTGACCCTCTTAGGGTTGGCAAGAATCATAAAAAACTCTTCGAGATATACTACGCACTCCCTTTTGTGATTGGGGTCGAGATAGGGGGAATCTTCGTATAAACTCAAAATGACGTCCTTCTTGGAGAGAAAGAAATTGATTTCCGCTTGCATTTCCTCCTGCCCTCTTTCATACCCCATATAGAGTCGATCGCGCACAGATTTGATATTGAGGCGATCACTTGGGATGGCATACATCGCGTTGACGATCCCTGAATAGTCAAAATCATAAGGAATGACGTATACTTTTGGCTCTATGGTTACCGTTTTTTCTTGGATCAATTTGACATTGTGAAGACTCGGAATGTGCCAATCCGTATTGCCGATCATAAATTCGAAAAGGGCAATTTTGGTCATTTGGTTACGGTCGGTCCATTCGGAGTGAATGCCTTCTCGCTCTAACTCCATCGCATTGAGTCTTGCGGCCATTTGGTCTATATCTTCGATGATAAAACCATAGCGTTCAAAGGGCGGTTTTTTCCCTTTAGCGTCAATGTAAGTTAAGCGTACAAGCCTGACTCTGAGACTATTGTCGCTAAGTATATTGAATGATTTATAGGCCAGATACTCTTTGAAGAGGTATTGCTGGAAGGTTTCCCCATTTTTACAATGAGTTACCAGTTTGATCTTTTTGAGTTCTTCTAAAGCAGGCACTGGGAAGTCTGCTTTTTTGAAATTGAGTTTGATAGGGGGAAAGCCACAATAGCGCTTGCGAAACTCGCCACGGGCTTTCATGCGGATAGTATCACTCACAGCGGTGCTGCTGTCTAAATGCACCTTTATAATGGCGGCTTGATACTCATCGTCATTTTTGTTTTTGAGGAAGCTTTTGTAATCAAAGGTAAGCTCAACTTCCAGGGGCTCCTCTTCGGCAAATAAGTCGTAATCCTGATAAGCCTCATATGGCGACTGTGCACTCAAATTGCTTATCAATAGCAAGCATAAGCATAAAATGGGAAGACGGTTCATGAAGTGGTGGATGTTTTGGAGTTTATTCAGGGGGCTGGGGAGGTCGACCTCCACGCATCTTCATACGAGGCTTCCTATGCATACGTTTCTGATGATCTTGCCATTTTTCTTGCTGCTTAGGATTGAGCAAGGGCATAATAGCCGAATCAAGCGAAGCCGCCACGCGCTTGCGTTCTTCGAAGAAGTCCTGATGAACTTGGCGCATCTGAGGAAAATGCTCTTCCAAGACTTTCTTGACTTCATCCGCTTGTTCGATGCTCAGGTCAAGTTCATTGTTGAGAAAATCTTCAAATCCTCTGCGAGAACGCGTCTCTCTCATTCTTTCGACTCGATCTTCAAAAATCCGTCCACCAGCCCAGAGTCCGATGCCAATACCGGTCATGAGGGTAAAGAAGATCAATAATATGGCTTTAGTTCTTGCTCCCATGATTAAAGACTGATTATGTATTGCGAATAAAGATCCTCAACATCAAGGTCTGCTAGCCCAAGCACGGCATCCATACTCAAACTCTGTTCACCCACAAAAGTTATGGTGAGTAACAATAACATAATGGCGAATGCAGGCAAAGCGAGTCTTGAAAAGGCAAATTGGAGAGATTGCAGGGGATTTTCACTTTGAGCTTCTTGCTCCAATTGATGCAATACTCGACCTGCCAAAAAGGGTTTGAAGTGAAAATCCGCGCTTTTACCTAAAGCGTATAATTGCTTCAACTCTTTAGCCCTTTGGTCCAATACTGGATTGGCACGCATCTCCTCCTCTAGTTGCGAGACTTCCGCTTCACTCAGCGAACCCTCGCACCATCGCAAAAGGCGCTCATAGGTTTTTTGATTGATGGTCTCCTTCATGATTCTATACTTATGCAGCTATTCCTAGTTTTTCTAATACAACTTTCAGTTTCTTTTGTCCTCTTGCTAAACGACTCAGGACGGTTCCGCTGGGTATGTCCAACAACTCTGCGGTTTCTTTTGTAGAGTAACCCTCAAGCATACGCAAGACTACCACGGCCCTAAAATCAGGCTCTAAATTTTGCAGTGCCTTTTGCACTAATGCTTGGGTGTCTCTTTGTTCTTGGGTGAGCCCATGATCAGGTATTTGCATCTCGGGACTATCATCATCTCGATTGAAAAATCGAAATATTTGTCTCCGTTTACGCTTTTGCAATACCGTCAGGCATTGATTGATGGCGATCCGGGTTAGATAAGTCCCTAGGGCGCTATCTCCTCTAAAACGGTCAATAGAGCGAAAAAAGCGCACAAATACGTCTTGTCCTACCTCTTCTGCCTCTGGCCCATAGCCCAGCATCCCAATGACCGTAGCCGCTACCTTGCCTTCATAGCAATTGACTATGTCGCGCATAGCATCTTGATCCCCCTTTTGGGCAGCACTGATGAGATGTTGGTCGCTTTGTTCCAATAGTTTGGGCAAAAGTAAGGCGATTTTCTACTTAGACCCTGCTAATAAAGCAATTATTCCCCGCTGGGTAAATTTATTTTTTTTGACCGCCATTTGCTTTCATCTCCATAGAGGCGGTAAGTGTCGAGATAGCGAGCCTGATTACGTTCGCTGCGGGTTTCGGGGGTAGAATTGATACCTGAATCTATGCCCACGGCATCGGTGCCTCTCAGTTCAGGACGAGGGAGTTTTCCCGTTTCCCAGCCCCATCTAAAGCTGGTTTTATCATCGAGTGCACTGAGGGGTATGCGGGCGCGATAGCGGAGAACATTGGCTTCGTCTAACTTAGTATTGATCCCTAAAGCTCCTTTGGTATTAGCGGGTGCCGTAATGACATCATCTTCACGTCCCCCATAATAACCTATGACGAGCATTTCTGGAGGGCTGGCTAAGCGTCCTCGGGCCGCAAAACTCATTTCGTCCACGAAGCGGACAAATTCGATCGGCACTCTTGGTACTTGTTGTTCAGGCAGTCCCAAAGGGTAGAGAAGCCCTTTGCGCGCTTTTTTCTTGCCGCCCGGTTCTAGCCATAGGGTTAGACCAGTGATGAGAATTTGGCTTTGTAGATCCCCTGCGGGGAACGCTAAGTAGCAATACAGGAAGCTATCGGTCAGTTGGTAGCCGTAGGAAAACTGTTTTTCCTCTTGCAGCAGGCTATCAGTCAGGCTGAGTTCTTGGGCCTGAACATAGGCTAGACTGCTGATCAACAATAGGGAAAAAGCAATGCTACGAATCATATCAAGACAATTTGTTAAAAACCTTCCACCAACGTTCAGGGATATTGTCGGTGCGGGCAAACTCATAATCTTTGACGCTACAAGGCACCAAACGGTTGTTTTTGCTAGGATTTTCTAGGGCCTCGGGATAGGGAACTTCCATCCACCAGCGACCGGTAGAGGGATGCTGATAAAAGTCTATGTTAGGAACACTCGCATGCAATTGGACAGCATATTTGCGTAGGTTACTTCTATCAGTAAGTGGTATATCATCGCTCTGGCTGTAAAAACCTTCCACAAAATACCAGAGCATCATCGCGAGCAGCAAGGCCCCTTGTTCTTGGGTATCCTGAGTTGGGTCATACTCGCTTAGGCTAAAAGATCTCACTTTATAGCCAAGTCCTGCATAGCGGGCAAGGCGGCAGGCTTCAAAAGCGGAGAAGCCACCCGGAGAGGGAAAGGTGCTGCCTGGGGCATCGGTAAAACGCACACTGGAAAAATCAAAGCTGATCATGTCGGCGGTTCGCAGAGCAGGTTCCACCTCTTCAATTTCATTAAATAAATCCCCATAGCGAGCGGCTTGAAAATGCTGATCTTCTAGGCTCTGGCGTTCGGCGGAGCCGACAAAATAAGACTGATACCCCAAATTGGTATACTCAAATAGCCAGGTATCAGCTTGATCAAAAATTTTATGATTAAATGATCGGTGATGTAAGGCGATGCCAGCATCCTCTACATCAAAACGAGAGTCGATATGGACATATTCTATGGCTTCCTCTAGTTTCTCATAGCCCAAAAACTGTCCGTAGGTCAAGTCTTGACTACCACCTAGCAGAATCACCGTTTTATCAGCCTTAAATAGCTGCTCTAGTACATAAGCCATCATTTCATAATAGCCCTCTGGACTGTCCTTGGCCTTGAAATTACCGAGGTCTGCTACCTTCATGCCTTCATCTGGCGGACTCAACGAATACAAACGCTTTCTTACTGCACCAGCCGCTTCAGCTAAGGCTGGAAATCTACTGCCACGAGTCTCTTTACAGCCAATCAAAATTAAATCAGCATAGCGCCAGTCCGGAAACTCGGCATCATTGATTTGCATGTTGCGGCCCCAGCTACCGGTGTTCAGATGCTCGCGCAAATGCGAATTATCAGGTTCTATCGGGTCAAAAAATACAGAAAGGTCCAATGTCAGCGTGCTAAAAGGTGGAGGCCAAAGGTAAATTTTTAAAGCTAGAATATAAAAGTCTGAACCAAAGCCTTCCCTGGGAGGTTTTACATTTTACATTCAGCAAATTTGAATCTACTTTTACTGCCCTAAACGGGCGTTCTGGATTAGGAGAAGCAATTTATGATATTAATTACTGGTGGATCAGGTTTTTTAGGAAGGCACATCGTTACCGAATTGCTGGAAGCCAATTACGAATTGAGGCTGCTGATCCGTAATCCTGAGCAGCGAAAATTTCCTTGGCAGGATTTAGTGGAGATTTATGAGGGGGATGTGCTTGATGTCATGGCTTTAGACCGAGCGATTCAAGGAGTAACCCATGTCATCCACGCCGCGGCGCAGGTTAGTTTTTCGAGAGGTGAGCATGAAGCTTTGCTCCAAACCAATGTCGAAGGCACCGCCAATGTAGTCAATGCTTGTTTGGACCACCCTGTGGAACGCTTGATCCATATCAGTTCCGTCTCCGCAATCGGCAAACCTAGTAAGAAAAAAGATACCCTTATCACTGAGGATCTCGCCTGGAACCCGGCTCTCAACAATAGCAAGTATGGTTTTTCAAAATACCGCGCAGAGCTAGAGGTTTATAGAGGGATTGCGGAAGGAGTGCCAGCCGTATTGCTTAATCCTGCCTTTATTCTCGGCCCCTCTCACGATTGGGACAATGGAACCGCCAAGATTTTTTCCATCATCGATAAAGGGCTTCGTTTTTTCAATGAGGGCGTAGGGGGCTATGTGGGCGTAAAGGATGTGGCAAGAGCTACGCGCCTTTTGTTGGAGTCAGAGCAGGTAGCCGATGGCGAACGCTTCCTCATGAGCCAGGCAAATCTTAGTTATAAAGAAGTTTTTGGCATGATCGCCGAAGCTTTGGATCGGCCGGCTCCCTCTTATGGCGTACCTGATTGGTTGGCCTTATGGATAGGACGCATTTCGGAAGTGATTTCTCGTATCAGTGGCAAAGAGCCCATCGTCTCCTTGGAGACTATGCGTAGCGGCACCAAGAAGCATTATTATGATGGTTCTAAGATCGAGCAACTTGGATTTTCATATACGCCCATAAAAAGCGTAATTAAGGAGGCAGCCGGAGTCTACAAACAAGCCAAACAAACTCTATGAGGATCGCAAAAAGCACCCAAGATAAACTCAAAGGATTGCTGGAAACGCAGGGATGGGAAGTACGCTATGAGAAAGGCAATTTTCAAGGTGGCTATTGCATAGTGCATCAGCAGCAGACAATTATTGTCAATAAATTTCATCCCCTCGAAAGTAAAATCAACACCCTCGCCTCCATTTTGAAGGAACTCGAAATCAACGAGGAACCTTTGACTCCCGATCAAATTAAATTTATCAAGCGACTCAAAGCCTAAGCATTGATGGAGTTTATTTTTGCTGGTACAGGAACTTCACAAGGTGTACCAGTCATCGGCTGTGAATGTGAGGTTTGCCAATCTAGAGATCCCCTGGATAAACGTCTGCGAACTTCTGGAGTACTGCGCTCAGAAGAAACGACGCTCTGCTTTGATGCAGGGCCAGATTTTCGTCAGCAAATGCTACGGGAAGATATCAAAGTCTTGGACGCAGTCGTTTTTACCCACCAACATAAAGATCATACTGCAGGCTTAGATGATGTCCGAGCCTATAACTTTCGTCTCAAGCGGGATATGCCAGTCTATGGGACCGCAGCGGTGCTCGAGCATTTGAAGCGGGAGTACTATTACATTTTTGAGCAAAGCGATTATCCCGGAGTGCCTAAATTGGATCTTAGGGAGATAGATGCTGAGCCTTTTATGGTTGGAGATATGGAGCTATTGCCCATTCCTCTGATGCATGGTCCTATGCCAGTTTTTGGCTACCGCATTGGGGATTTTGCCTACATTACGGATGCCAATTATATATCCGACGCGTCCCGCGAACGCTTGGACGGGGTGCGCTATCTGACCTTAAATGCTTTACGTAAGGCTAAGCATCATTCACATTTCAACTTAGAGGAAGCGATTCAATTAGCGCGGGAGATTGGGGCTGAGCAGACTTATTTTTTACATGTAAGTCATTTGATGGGCAAACATGCTGATGTTAGCAAAGAACTTCCCTCCGGCATTCAATTTGCCTATGATGGGTTGAGGATTAGTTGGTAAGAATTATATCTTTAGGAGATGCAATACAAAGACTACTATAGGGTGTTAGGCGTTCCGCCGCAGGCGACAGAAGAAGAGATCCGCAAAGTCTATAAAAAACTGGCGATCAAATATCATCCCGATAGTAATCCAGACAATCCCAAAGCAGAAGAGCGATTTAAAGAGATCAGCGAAGCCAAGGAAATATTATTGGATTCCGACAACCGTCGTCAATATGATGCCTTACGTCGCCAATACCAAGGCTACCAAGCCGCTGCTGGCGCTGGAGCTGCGCGTTCTACAGGGCAGTCTATACCCAAGGACTTTAATAGCCTCTTTGGGCGATTTATGAATGAAATCATCAATCGTCAGAAGAAAAAGCAGGTCAAAGGTCATTTGACGATTACTTTGCAAGAAGCTTATGATGGCTTGCAACAACAGTTGCGTATGGGGGACACGCGAGTCAAAGTCAAAATTCCTAAAGGGGTCAGGCACGAGCAGAAGTTGCGTCTCCATCTGAGCAAAAGTGGGGTAGAGGATATGTTTATTCGCATCATGATCAAAGAGGATCCTGATTTTTCTCGTAAAGGCGACGATCTATATACGAGTACTACCATTGATATGCTGGACGCCGTCCTCGGTCGCAAAGTGCCTGTCCAGACCCTCAAAGGAAAAATGAAGGTAAGCATTCCCGCAGGGACACAACCCGGAGATAGACTCAAATTAAAGGGATTAGGAATGCCCAATTTTGAAATCCCCTCCTATAAAGGCGATCTATATCTTACCGTTGATGTGCGCCTTCCCAAGCAATTAAAAGCGGAAGAAAAGGCTTTGTTTGAAGCCTTAGAAAAACTGAAAAAATAAACCCTAGCCCCATGATGAAAGCAGTTGTAATCTCCGAGTATGGAGGACCAGAAGTGATGCAAATAGGCGAGCGTCCTAAACCTGAATGTGGTCCTGAAGAGCTGTTGGTAAGAGTTAAAGCGACGGCAATTAATCGGGCGGATACTATGCAAAGGGCGGGCAAATATCCCCCACCGCCTGGTGCTACTGATATTATGGGATTGGAGATGGCTGGAGAGATAGTAGAGATGGGGCCCAAAGTGAGTGATTGGGAAATTGGAGAGGGGATTTGTGCTTTGCTGCCTGGGGGTGGATATGCAGAATATGTAAGCATTCCAGCTGCGATGGCGATGAAGATTCCTGAAGGTTGGGATTTTGTCAAAGCTGCTGCTATGCCCGAGGTCTATTTGACAGCCTTCCAGGCTTTGGATTGGATCGGCGATCTGCAGGCAGGAGAAAAAATTCTCATTCATGCTGGTGCCAGTGGAGTCGGTACGGCCGCTACTCAAATTGCATTGCTAAAGGGCGCGGAAGTAATCGTTACTGCAAGCGCGGCTAAGCATGCTCTCTGTTTGGAGTTAGGAGCCAGTAAAGCCATAGATTATAAAAGCGAAGATTTCGCCGCTGTTGTTTCTGAATATACCAAAGGGGCTGGTGTCAACTTTATTCTGGACTTTATCGCCGCTCCCTATTTTCAATCCAATCTCGATAGTCTAGGCCTTGATGGACGCTTAGTGATGCTTTCTTTGATGGGAGGCGTCAAACCAGAGGGGATAAATCTTGCGCCGATCTTGCGTAAAAGGCTGAGTATCCTCGGCTCGACCTTGCGTAGCAGAAGCTTAGACTACAAAATCTCCCTTACTAGAGCATTCTCCCAATTTGCCGAACCCTTTTGGCAAAAAGGCGAGCTGAACCCAATCATCGACAGTATATTTCCGTGGACTGAGGTAATTACTGCCCATCAACATATGGGAGCTAATCAAAATAAAGGCAAAATCGTGATGACGATAGATTGATTTAGTTATCTGACTAAGTAACCCATCTATTGAAATGTACCTCGACTATATGTTGGGGTATACTATTTTATCCTTTTGATATATTCTAATTACCCAAAACCTATTAATGCCTACCTATGAAGCGAATCTCTTTACTATTCTGGGGTTTGATTATGGGATCTATGCTTTTTGCACAGAACCGGATTGTCAACTATACCCCTGCACTGGATCATTCGGAATCCAGTATGCGCCCTAAGAACGTTCCTGTGAGTGAAGCTCGTACGCCTTCTACAGGATCAACCACTCCGATTGGCGGCACCTTTTCGGACATGATCACTACCGTTAAAATTGGTGAAGCCTCTAACTCTTACAGTACTTTGGCAGCAGAATGTAATCCCCTTACCTACGTTCCGGGAATCGGAACCAATGGCGGATCTTTGGCATTCGTACACCGACGTAATATTGCTAACTGTGGTGGCCAGACGATTGACAATGGTCGTCTTACGTATTCGATTTCTACTGATTTTGGCAGCAGCTGGAATGTGGGCAACGGAATTACCTCTACCGCTACCAATCCTCCTCCAGTAAACCACTGTTTTGGGGTGGTGGAGATTACCCCAGCTTATAATGTACCGGTTCGCTACCCTATGGGAGTACTATTTTCCGGTACAGGGGGAACAAGCGTATCAGATCTTGTATTGTCTACTACTGGTTCCTTGATCAACAATGGCCAATGGGATGGTAATCATCATGCCACAGTCCTAGATCCTGCAGGAGCAATCAACCAAACGCAAGATGAGTATCCTAACCAAGGAGTCGGACATACCATTAGTGGCGGTTTGGTAGAGCGTGTTCCTGGTGAATTTTGGTACGCTACCAATGAGACCCAAGGAACAAATAATGATCCCGGTCCGGGAAGAGTATTTATCTATAAAGGAACTTACAATACCACTACCCAAAAAACAGATTGGACGCTAAATACTACTTTGACGCCTGATAACTTTTTGCTTGATGGTATCAACGCTCAGTTATCAACTCCCAATATGGGCTTTAGCCCTGATGGTACCATTGGATATGTTACCTGGTTAGGTGATTTGAATGGTGGTCAAGATTCGGTTTTATCTCCGATTGTCTCTGAGTCAAGCGACGGTGGTCAAACATGGAGCGATCCTATCGAGATCAGCTTAGAAAGCTTTCCAGAGATTGCTGATTCGTTGCAAACGCTTTTGGTAATTGACTCAGTTAGTCCATCACAGATTGACACTATCCCTTTTGCCACTGGAGTAGCTACGACGGCATTCGATGTTGATATCGCAGTAGATGCTAATGGCAATCCACACATTTTTACCACAGTTGGCTCTGCCGAAACGGTAAATACTCCTGTAAGCGGTTATACGATTTTTGGGGGCATTCACCTAATGAACTTGTCCTTTACGAAAGACCAGTTTGGAGATTGGAATGCTATCTATATTTCTACCCAAAATACCTTTAGAGGTTGGTTTGGAGACTTATCTGCACAGGGATCCCAACAAATTGCTCAGGATATCCACAACCAGGTGTCTCGTTCAGCAGACGGAACTAAAATCTTTTTTGGCTGGGTAGACACTGATACTACGGCTAATGGTTGGGCTCCGATCCCAAGTTTCCCAGGAGGGAACAATATGACCAATTTCTCCCCTGACCTCAGACTAAGAGCATATGATGTTAGCACTAATTTGCTAACTCCTGTAGACGTCATTACCGAAGGTGATTTGAACTGGGGGGGCTTGGTATTGCTGCCTAAGTTTACGCCTTTAGCGCATGACCAAGGAAATGGTTCCTTTACTATCCCTACCGTAATTGCCAATATTGATGGCGGTAGCGCTTTGCAGACTACTTCATATCACTACATCACTGATATCAATGTTGACATTACCACAGCTAGTGAACCACCTATTTTCTTCTACAACTGTAAAGAAAATCCCTTTGCCAATAACATCAATCAAATCACCCCTGATTGCGGTACTAGTAATGGCGAGTTGACGGTAACGACCGGTGGTGGAATTGGTCCTTATACCTTAGCCTGGACGAGTGGCGACACTTCTGCAACCCTTAGCAACCTTAGTGCTGGCTTATATGAGATCGTAGTTACTGATAGTAAAGAATGTACAGATACGCTGTCTATTACACTTAACAATGCTAATGCTCCCACTTTGAGTATTGACCCCAGCAGTGTAAGCGATATTTCTTGCTTTGGTGCTAATGACGGTTCCGCTACAGTTACGGTTTCTGGTGGAGCTGGTAGTGAAACCTACACTTGGTCCAACAATGAAACTTCAGCAACTGCCATGAGCTTGCCTCCGGGAGTAAATACGATTGAAGTAACGGATGCCAATGGCTGTAAGTCTTTTGAATCCGTAAGCATCAACGAGCCTGCTGCGATTGATATCAATATTTCTTCTGTTGGGATTGATTGCGCTGGTAACGGCAATGGTTCAGTTAGTGCTATCGCCGTTGGCGGAACGGGTACCCTTACCTACGATTGGGGCACAGCGGGTACTGGTCCCTCGATCGATAACCTAGCCGGAGGAATTTATCAGGTAGTGGTAACAGACGCGAACAGCTGTGTAGATTCTGCCCAGATTGTAGTAGATGAGCCTGATCCGATATCGGTTACGGGTAGCTCTTCTCCTAATTCAGGAACGCTCCAAGCTCCAAATGGTACGGCTTCTGCCAGTGCGAGTGGGGGAACTTCTCCCTATGTCATTGATTGGACTCTGATTGGATCGGTTGATACTGCTTTCAATGCACCATTCATTTTTGGCCTTTGTGAAGGTGATTACGAGGCGATTGTTATTGATTTTAATGGTTGTGTTACCCGTGATACAATTACAGTTGGGGTTGCTGGTTTAGGTTGCTCAGACAATATCGAAGACGAGCTAGCAGCCGGTATCACGACTTTCCAGCTCTTCCCAAATCCAGCCCATGACTTAGCTCAACTACGTCTTGAATTAGATCGTCCAGAAGCAGTCAATATCAAGTTGACAAACCTTCATGGTCAAGTCATGGAAAGTGTACAGCTTGCTCCTAATCAGCAATTAGTTCATAATCTTGATGTAAGTCGCTTTGCTGCAGGCATCTACTTTGTAGAAGTCGAAACCTCTCGCGGACGCGCTACCCAACGATTAATGATCGAATAATTTATCAGGCCCGGCCATTGGCCGGGCCCTCATTTTTATATCATGAAGCACATCCTACTCCTCTCCATTTTATGGAGCACGCTTTCCATTGCCCATGCCCAACTGATTGGCCTATTTGAGCCAGTCGCAGTAGGCGGCGTCTATTCAAGCATTGATGTCGCTCATCCAGAGCACAATGCGCTCAGTATCTTAAGCGATACCAGCGGGAATACCAGTCTATTATATATGTTTTCCCACAATATTCTTAATTGTGGAGGATCGCCTTATTACCGTAACCAGGTTCGTTACAGCCTCTCAACTGATGGGGGAGAGTCCTGGGAAGTAGGAAGTGGTGTTACTAGTGATTTTAGCTCACTACCGCCTTTAAATCATTGCATGGGGCGAGGTTATTTTGCCTGGGAATATGATTTTCCTACCCCTTTTCCTATGGGGCATTTTATCCATGTGAAAGATAGTAGTCTAGATACTGACCTTGGGATCGCAGCAGTGGCAAGTGCTAGAGACACCAATGGACAATTTTTTGGCAATTATTTCATGAATGCAGTCAATGTAGCAGACGTGGCTCCTGATGTGGATATATCTTTCGAAAATTCCGAACCCACCCAACTAGAGAGCAGTGGCTTTGTCAAACGCTTAGAAGGAGAGTTCTGGTATGCCGCCCATAGTCAAGCCTCAAGTTCTGGCCAGGCGGAAGTTTTATTATTCAAAGGTGTTTTTGATACCCTCAATCTCAAGACGAATTGGAATATTGCAGCCAAAATTCCCGTGGAGCATGTGTTTACGAATAATGGGGAAGTCCAGCAAAATCGACTCAATCTCGCCTTTAGTCCCGATGGTAGTCGAGGATATGTGAGTTGGTTGGGAGATATGGTCGGTAAGTCGGATTCTGTATTGTCGCCTATTTTGTGCGAATCTATAGATGGTGGTGCTACTTGGGGGGCTCCGGAGGAGATTGATATTAATGGCTTCCCAGAGTTGCGCGAAGCAATAAAAACGGTTCTGATTTTTGATAGCCTTAGCGGAACGCTTATCCCTAGAGCCACAGGCAGAATCAGTACCGCCTATCAACATGATCTCATCGTAGATGAAGCTGGGAACCCGCATTTATTTACGACTGTTGGAGCAGCGGAACTAAGCGATGAACCCTTTACTCCTTATCAATTCTACGCTGAGACTCCGATGCAAAACCTGTCCTTTACCCGAGATAGCTTTGGCGATTGGAGTGGCATCTATGTAGCTCCCCAACGGACCTTTGACTATGAAGTCTTGCAGCCTGCCATTACAAGTGATCCCCCTATCTACCAAGCCGTACAACCTCAGCTTAGTCGTTCCCAGGATGGGAAGTACCTCTTCTATATCTGGATGGATACAGATACCAGCCTCAATAATTGGCAGCCCCTACCTAAACCAGTGAGTCCCGGCCTTATGACCAATATCCGACCTAATGTTCAATTGAGGGTCTATGATGCTATAGCACATACTTGGTCTCCCATCAATAATCTTAGCCAAAGTGATACGCTTTTTGATGGTAGAGCTTTTTATCCGCAAATGGCGACTGAGGTCATTCAAGAGGATAATACCAAGTTTCGTATTCCCTTGGTCTTGAATGTGTTAGGACCTAATCAGGTTTTTTATAGTGGGAATGCAAATTTTAGTTACTATCTGGACAAAGTTCGTTTTGATATCTCTGCCATTCAGAGCCCCGCTAGCTTTTTGTACAACTGTAAGACCAATCCAATCAGTTTGCAAATTCAGGCTACTCAACCCAATTGCGATCAGAGTGATGGAAGTCTGCTAGTCCAGATTAATGGGGGAGTGGGGCCCTATGAATTTGACTGGAGCACGGGTGATAGCCTCCCTCAACTGGCTAATTTATCATCGGGCTACTATACACTTGATCTAATGGATAGTCTTGGGTGCCCCGCTAGCTTTGGCTATGCACTCAATGACATTGGTAGTCCTATTATCTCCATTGATTCCTCCAGTATACAGGATATAACTTGTGCTGGGATCGCAAACGGTACTGCCACAGTGCTAATTAGTGGAGGTACAGGATTGGAGACATTCTCCTGGTCCAATGGGGAGCTTAGTTCTACGGCTATTTCCTTAACACCTGGCTTGAATACGGTAATCGTCTCTGACACCAATAATTGTGAGGCCTTTGCCGGAATCAGCCTTACTGAACCTACTCCCATTGATATCTATCGGTCCATTATCACTGATCTTAGTTGCGCAGGGGATTCGAGTGGAGAGATAGTAGTGTTCGCCCGTGGCGGAACGGGTAGTCTTAGCTTTGATTGGGGGAGCTTTGGTACAGGAGATACAATTACAAAGCTAATTGGAGGGGATTATCTAGTAGTGGTAACGGACGCCAATGCTTGTCAGGATTCCGCTTCATTTTTTGTTTTTGAACCAGATTCTATTTCCTTATCCATCACAGGAACCCGAAACGATTGCCCGGATTGTATACCTAATGGTACTGCTTTGGCAACTACTCAAGGTGGGACCCCTCCATACACTTACCAATGGGTTATTACTCAGTATAATGATACAGCATATAATTCGCCATTTATTTTTGGCCTTTACGCAGGCTTTTATGAAGCCATAGTTACAGATTCGAATGGCTGTGGAGCAAAAGCGATGTTTTACCTTGATGGAGACCCTTGTTTTGACAACATCGAAGCCGAACTAGCTGCGGGCATTACTATGCTACAAGTATTCCCTAATCCAGCGAAGGATTTTGTACAATTGGAGCTAGAGCTTGACCGCCCAGAGGCCATTAGCATTAGACTGTTTGATAGTCAGGGAAAACAATTAAGGCAGCATAGCTTAGCGATTGAGCAGCTGATTTCGCACCCGATTGATCTGAGAAGCCTCAGCCCCGGCATCTATTTTGTCGAAATAGAAACCTCCCGAGGCCGAGTCTCTAAACGATTATTTATTCAATAAAAACGAAAAGGGAGATTCGTCAGAATCTCCCTCTCAATATTATCGTTAGGCGAAGCCGTAACTATATCTCTATCGACTGACCAATCTCTAGTAAATGCAGCTCTTTCCCAGCCGCTTTGAATTGATTGACTGCATCCTCATGATCTACCTTGATATAACCAAAGGTGTCGATATGCATGCCAATAACTCGATCACAAGCTACAAAATTGGCTGCTTTGATAGCATCTTTTAGACCCATTGTAAAGTTGTCTCCCATACAAATCATGGCAAACTTTAGGTCATAATCCTCTGCGATGAGCTTCATGTCATAGGTCAAGGCAGTATCTCCAGAATAGTAAAAACTGCCTTCTGCTGTACTGATTACAAAACCACCCGGATTGCCGCCATAAGAACCATCTTCAAAGGAGCTAGTGTGCACTGCATTTACGTATTGCACCGTACCAAAATCAAAAGTCCAGTGCCCTCCGTGATTCATAGGATGCCCCTTGATGCCTTGTTTGCCATAATGGGTGACGATTTCATAGTTCGAAACCACCGTAGCGCCAGTACGTTTGGCAATCTTTTCTACATCAGCCACATGATCAAAATGAGCATGGGAAACCATAATATAGTCCGCCGGGATAGCTTCAATATCTATCGCAGAGGCCAGCTCATTAGGAGAAATAAAGGGATCAAATAATAAATGCTTGCCAGCGACCTCTATGCCGAAGCTTGAGTGTCCATAAAAAGTGATTTTCATACGGGATTTTGTTTATGCTTTTCGTGCAAAAAGTAAACAAAAATCTGCTAATTAACGGCCTCTGAAACAAGCTTTTTTAGCAGCTTTGGGAAATTGAGGAAAAAATGAGTCCCTTGCTCCTCACTGGTCTGCATTTCTATACTTCCTGAATGTAAGCGCATTATCTGACGGGAAAGGCTCAAACCGATGCCGGAACCCTTGGGCTTGGTAGTGAAGAAGGGAATGAAGATTTTATCAATCAGCTCAGGGTGAATGCCTTGTCCATTGTCTTGTACAATGATCTGGGGGCGTCCGTCTTTGCGCTGTCTGACGATCAAGTGAATTTCAGGTGCTGGACTGTTTTCAACTGCTTCCATGGCATTTTTCAACAAATTGATCAATACCTGCTCTATAAGCTGGGGATCAATTTGGAGCTTTTGCCCTCGATCGGGAACGCTTGAATGAAGCGCTATGCCTCGTCTATCCATCTCCGGTTTAAGGAGCGTAATGATGCGGTTGAGCAGCTCTCTTGCTTCAATTTGCTGGATTTGAGGGGGTGGAATCCGCGTAAGGCTACGATAAGCGTGCACAAAGTGGAGGAGGCCTTTACTACGATTTTCTATGGTCAAGATACTGTCCAAAATGTCTTGAATTTCCTCCTCAGAAAGCATTTTGGCGGCTTTAGGGCTACCTTCCTCTTCACTCAAGATGCTATGGGTAACTTTAGTTAAGGAAACGATCGGTGTAACTGAGTTCATGATCTCATGCGTAAGCACTCGAATCAATTTCTGCCAGGTATCAATCTCCTTTTCTTCCAATTCTACTTGGATATCCTGCAAGCTGACCAGTTTAAAGCCTTGGCCTTTGAGTTTGAAGGCTGTGGCCTGAATCGCGATATGGGGCGCTCTCGCATTGGGGCCGGAGCGAATCAAAATCCTTTGTCCGTGGCGAATCTCTCTCATTGCTTGTAGGAGATCGCCATGGCTATGCTCTAGTTGATGTAAGTGCTTGAGATAGGGACGGTTGATCAGCAATCGAGCGGCATGATTCATGAGGGAAACTTCCTCGGTTTCCTCATAACAAATCAGCGCTACTTGGACGTGTTCAACTACGTTTTGCAGGTATTGATAATGGCTCTCTTTTTCTGCCCTCAGCTCCCGAAAACTATTCATGATTAGCTCAGAAACTTCCTGCAGCTCTGCAAAGCTTTTACCTCGATATTTTTTGCCCGGTGCGGCATAGGTAAAATCGCGATGGGCAATCGCCGAAAGGAAGTTTTGCAGTTCGTCATTGGTCTGCTCCACATAGCGAATGAGGATATACACCTCTATGACGATAGCAAGACTCAAAAACAAAAGACCTACCGGCCAATCCCGGGCGATAATGGTAAAGGCAAAGCCAAAAACCGTTGCTACCAATAGCAATACCCGCCATGCCACTTGAAAGCGGAAATTGCGACTCCAGACACGCTTATTGGGACGATTCGAGGCCATACTTCTCCAATTTACGGTATAAAGTACTACGAGCCCAACCTAGTTCGAGGGCTGTTTTGCTCAGATTGCCCTGATTGCGTTCTAGAGTCCGCAAGAGCATTTCTTTTTCTTTCGCCTCCGGCGGAACGATACTATCGTTCGCCAAAGGCTGAAATGGCAAAAGACTCTCCGGGTCGTCCATGATGATGGCCCGCTCAACTGCATGCTGAAGCTCTCTAACGTTCCCCGGCCAGGGGTAAGTGGCTAAACGACTCAACATATCGGCCGTGATTTGAATGGGCTCTTTTTCGTACTTCTGAGCGTACAATTCAATAAAATGGGCCAAGAGCAAAGGGATGTCTCCCTCCCGATCTCTTAGAGGCGGCAATTCGAGACTCACAGTATTGATGCGATAAAAGAGGTCCTGTCGGAAGCTTTGTTGTTGTACCATCTCTTCCAGAGAACGATTCGTCGCACAAATCAAACGGAAATCTAATTTGACCACCTTATTACTGCCTACTGGCTGGATTTGCCGATTTTGCAAAGCGGTAAGGAGCTTAGCTTGCATACTGAGAGACAAATTTCCGATTTCATCTAAAAATAAGGTTCCTCCCTGGGCCGCCTCAAATTGTTAGATACGGTAGTATGTAAC
>CAZHOC010000005.1:21462-21766 GCA_964534295.1 uncultured Bacteroidia bacterium
TCGCTATTCGCATCAGTAAAAGCGCCTTTGACATGCCCAAACATTTCGCTCTCAAAAAGGCTCTCGGTGATTGCTCCAAGATCTACCTGAATAAAAGGCCGATTTTTACGCTCTGAGGCCATATGAATGGCCCTTGCGGCTAACTCCTTACCGGTGCCATTTTCTCCCAGAATCAGTACGTTAGCTTGACTCGGCGCAATTTTTTGGATATTGGCATGCACTAGCTGCATTTTGGGCGCAGTACCAAGCATTTCAATTTCAGGCTCTGCCGCTTGCGGGATAGGACTACTCTGCTGCTGGGCAA